>DATIAI010000321.1:0-7586 GCA_035458065.1 Algoriphagus sp.
TACAGAAGGTGTATCAAATACAGAAATGTCCACTTTTAATTCCTGCCCTGTACATACTACATAAAAATAAAAATCATGATTTCCAGCAGGTAGCCCATTGATAATCAGCTCAGGATTTAACCAGTCCGAATCATCTATGACATATGATATTGCGGGAGCTGAAGAATCAGGGCCATTTTGGATTAATCCAGTTTGCCCAGGACCAGTATACCATCTTACCTCGGTAGCGGCGGCCGGAGGCAAAGAAGGATCGGGAGCTATATGAATCGGGCGGATTGTAACGGGTTGTCCCGTGCAGGAATTGATCGGGGGTACCAGTTGGTAAACAGGATCCGAAGACTCTTCAACCAAGAAATCGAAAGTCTCAGTACATTCCTCCTGATCAGTCACGATCAAATAGTAGGTATCTGGTCCAAGATTCAAAGCCCCAGTGGAAGTGCCGGGTACAATCGGCCCCGTTGGGGATCCTTTTCTCCACTCTATCTGATATCCTCCCCATCCTCCTGAAATAAGCAGATCTTTAATATTACCATTGTTCAGGTTACAGGAGGACCTTTCGATAGTTGGCTGGTTGATGGCAATGGCACCAGTAGGGCTTTCGACAGTTACTATGGTAGTATAAGAGCATGAAATGTCATTTCGAATTTCGACAGTATAATCCCCCGGTGCAAGATTATCATAAGTCAAATCTGCCTTAAAAATAGAACCGTTGATGCTTACTTCGAATTTCCCGTTTCCTCCGGCAGGATTGATTGTAATTTTCCCGTCAGTACTCCCGAAACATGTGATTGGAGTCGGATCTACTACCGCAGAGATTCCAGCTAAAACTTCCACTTCAGCCATTTCCACAACTGTACATATTTCAGGACCAGCCACTTCCATAAAATACTGGTATGATGGATTTTCTTTGAGCCCGGAAATGCTTAGTGCGCCGGTTCCGGTATTGATCTGATAGGAAATTCCATCTACATCAGTCAATCCCGAAATGATTTCCTGGGTAGTAGCGGGGTCTTTGAACCATTTGATCTGGAAAGTACCAGCAGTAGTGATTTTAGGGATAATCGTTGCATCATTTCCTTCACAAACCTGAATATCCATGGGATCAATTGTGATGGGATCTAATGGATCGTTGGCTAAGGTCACTGGTTGAGGCAAGCTGAATACACAGCCTTTCTCATCTGTTACTCTAACGGAATAATCTCCAGGTGCCAAATTTTCAATCAGGTAGTTTTCCCCAGATTTGGTAAGATCAAATCCAGCAATCGGAGAATTGTTAATTTCCACTACATATTCTGGGGTGCCGCCTTGAATTGTAAATGAGAAAGAGCCATTGTCAAGGTCACAGGTGGGATTATTCTGGACCACATCAATAATTTCCAAAACGCTGGGTTCAGTGATCTCCAAGTCAGCCAGGATTGTATCGCAATTGCTGAATTTATCTACCACTTTGATCTGGTAAACTCCTGCCTGTAGACTTTCAAACACATTAGAATCTTGTGCGCCTGTATGGCCCAGAAGTTCATAAGTATAATCAGTAGGATCCAAACCTGAGGCCATGATAACTTTAAGTGTACCATCTCCACTTTGGAAGCAGGTGAGATTTGAAATTTCAGCTTTTTCTATTACCGGATCAGGTGATACGGTAATCTTGACAATCCGGTCAGGCTGTGTACAGATATTTGTCCCTGTGATGGATAGTTTAAAATCATAAGATCCGGGCGAAAGGCCAGAAATCTGGAGATCAAGAGGAGTCTGAGGATTATTGTCGTCTATGAATGTATAAGTCACTCCTCCAATTGTAGTATTTCCAGTCAGCACATTGCCCTGATGAGTAGTCCAGGTGAATGTAGGTTGGGAATTACTTAATTCTATGATCTGAGGTTGGACGGTGGCAGTTTCTCCTTCGCAGATGATCAAGTCATCCACCTCAAAAACAGGAGCTGGGAGTTCTGTTAGTTCAACAGGTGGAGATGTAATTTCGCAACCATTGGCATCAGACACTGTCAATACATATTGACCAACCGTTAGTTTTGTTAATGCAAAGTTGTTGTTGGGGTTTTGAGTTAAATTCGGATTGGACACAGCAATACCACCTCTTGTCAAGCTTACAAAAGAATAGGGAGGTGTACCTCCACTTGCCTCCCAGGTAATAAATCCACTATCGGCAATCCCGCAGGAAATTCCTTCTGATTCCACAAAAATGAGTGCTATCGGTGATCCGGGACCTGTAATTGTGAGAGGCTGTGAAATGGTACAACGTGTAGCCGAATTCACAATGGCATTGTAACTCCCCTGTGGAACATTATTAAACACTGCAGTGCTTCCACTGATAGTAATCGGAGCAAGCACTTGCCCAGTTGCTGAATTTGTTAAGGAAAAGGTATATGAAGCAGGTCCTTCGCCGCCTGAAGCAGTAAACTCTACAGTTCCTCCTTCTCCAAAACAAAGTTCTGGACTAACATTCATCCCACTGATTAACAAAGGGGACTGAATAGGCAGAATAGTAAACGGGAGTTCGTGTCGGAATAAAGGTTGTCCATCACTTCCAGGTTGACCATCCCGGTATTCATCTCCCAACTGGAAGATGTAATCACCTGCAGGAAAATCCCCTTGAAGGATTTCGGTTTGACCGGCAGAGAGGAAAGTCCAGTCGATCACAATACTACCTGTAGCGTTTACAATTCTCCATTTTTCATTTCCCGGAGTTCCATCGTCTTTAATTCCGGTCACTGCCAGATTGTTGAGCTTCACACGGATTATTCCTAAACCTGCACAAGTTTCAGGTGATGGTGAATTTTCAAAGTCCGGATTGAGATTTTCAACGATTCTAATTGTCACTGCCTCTTGGGAAATTCCAACACAATTGAGAGGAGTAGTAACCTCTAAGGAATAATCTCCTGGTTGGTTAGCCAGGTAGGTTATCCCGTTGGCTCCCGGAATTTCTACTCCGTTTCTTATCCATTGGTAATCATTTGCGGGGTTGGTTTCACTTGATTCCAAAAGTACACGAATATTTGCTGCTTCTTGCTGCTCCCAAACCAAAGGATCCAAGGTTGTGATAGTCGGATTTGGCTGAGGATTGATAGTGATGGTGATTGGCATAGGATCGGAGACCTGGCCAAAGTTATCAGCAGCGGTATAATAGATAGTAGTGACTCCAGAATAACCCGGTTCAGGAATAAATCTAACTTTTGGAATCTCTAAACCTCCTTCATTCACGAGAAGGACTTCAAATTGTCCGGCAAGTTCTCCTGTAATATTATCATAGGCCGGCCTTGAAGTATTTTCGGGGCGGCAAAGCAGGTCTATACAATTTCCGGTTGGGCACAAAGAGTTGACATCAGCTGCAGGAGGAAATGGGATACTGGTACCACTGGCTGCAATTACATCAAAGGCTTCTTGTTGGGTATAATAAAGCTGCAAACATCGGATAAAAGCGTTTGACACATCATTCCTTAATTCAACATTTAGCTCAAAAGTGTTGGTTTCGCCTTCACATATTTCCGCATCCAATGGATCCACCAATGGCTTTTCCAATTCATCTTCGTTTGAAACCTGAACAGTAACATTTCTGATTTCATGAAAATTTGTATTGACTCCCGTAGCTGCAGCAAATCCAACTTTCAATAATTCAGGAGCACCAAAAGGATAATTAATAGGACCCTGAAATACATTGATCAACTTTACAGTACCTCCTACATTGACCAGCATTTGAACTTCAATGGTATATCCTTTGGATCGGTCATTTACATCAATTGGATTTAAATCAATGAATACTTTTCGAAACCCATCATCAGGACAAGAAGCTGAAAATGCATCGGTATCCAATTCAAGACGTTCAGGATGCATGAAGCTTGGATAGGTGGTTTCATCGTATCCATTATCCACAAAATTAGGTAGTGGATCAAAAATGACCCCATCAATGAATTTGTAAGAATCATAACGGGGACCTAAACCCGGTACATTGGATAACCAAGCATTCTCTCTATCTCTATCCTTAAAAGGAATAGTTGAAGGACCATCAACAGGACCTCTAATGATCACCGAATGTGAGAAAATAGGTCTGTTGGCAGCATCATCAAGGTTTGTAGGATTTTCAATTCCCCCATTTTTACCGTTAAATGCATTTCCGAAATTCCCCAATTCATCAAAACCGATTCCAACATAAGCTCCCTTAAGACCAGGTCTCACTAAGACATTTTCATTAAATCTCTGTCTTACAGCCGTATACCCCAAGGCTCCTCCTGTCCCACCAATTTCAAAGTCAGCAGCAGTAATAGCCCCATCAAACATAAAAAAACTAAATCCATCAGCTCCTGTAGGTGTCCCACCCCAACTTGAAAATTCAAAGGAAACTTTTAACCCAAATGCAGAAGAGAAAGGAATATCTACAAAAACATAACCATTTTCATCTTGTCCGTTGGAGGTCAATTGCAAAGAATTTCCGGTAAGCTTGACATTCGGATTAGGTACGCCTGATTGATAGGTACCATTAAAAATACTATTGGGTCTAGGATCAAAACCTATAAATGTTTCACAAAAGGGAAAACCAGTACGAATTGGAATTTCTATATCGCTGGTATTGAAAACCCGTGCATTTTCTTTTTGGATAAGGGTATCCGGCAACAGCTCTTTTGAATCAGATTGGACCTTGGCGGTAGGAGAAGAAGAAAAGTCTTTAAAAAACAGAGGAGCCAATGGCAGCTTTCCGGAAAGCATAGAATTCAATGCAAAGCCAGCACCCCAAATACTGAACAGTAAGGCAAGTAATACTCCTGTTTTTTTGTAAACCTTTACCTTCATGTATTATAACCTACTGTCTATCAGGACTAAATAATAGTTTCGGCACATTCTCTAATTTAACCATTGATCTGCCTCAAAAATAGAACCATTTTGATTCTGTTCAGTCCAAATCAAGGTTTTCAGATTCTAAAGGTAGTGATGTACAGAACAACCACTCCATTTGAGCGGGTCTTTTTTCAGCAAGAAGTTCAATCTGATCTCTGAGATTCAATTTTAATACTTCCTGGTCTTCGACTACCCGATATCGGTATAAATCATGAATACTTTGAATGATTTCCACTTTGTGGGTGGATGAAAATCTAGGGGCCAGCAAATCGCACAGTCCCGGCTTGACAAAATCATGGACTTCAATTATAAAATCGGATCGAAAGAGGTGAGAAATCACTTCTGGTGTAAAAAGTTCATCTTCAAACCCTTCACAATCCGAAAAAATCAAATGCTTAGCTTTAGGATTAAGACGAAGGAGCTCCTGGGTGGTGCAATTGTTTTTTATCTGAAACCCATCCCCTATTGAGACTTCGTTTGCCAAGGCCATTTCATTTGTTTTTTGCCTAGCTTGAGGATCTAAATCGTATGCCAGAAGTTTGGAGGTTGGGAACATTTTGGCCAATCCAACGGCATAATAACCCTCTGCGCAACCGACATCGTGAATTGTATCATAATTATTCCTTTTTAAAAGCTCTAGAACCGGATGAAGTTCCATTTCATAATAGCCCAGGATCTTGGGAAAAAAAGCGGAATAGATAGCGGAAAGAAAGGGGTATTTTAGACCTTTAAACGGCCCTCTTCGCACTCCGTTTGTTAGCAGATAAAGGTATTTTTGTTTGAAAGCTTCCTGGTGATTTTGGGCTTTAACTTTTATTTCAGACTGGTATAAATCAGCGAAGATTACAGCAATCGGGCGGAAGAGTTTCCAAATAAATTTGTTGCTGAAGGTTTTACGGATAAAAATTGCGGATTTATTTTTTAATAATTTAAACATGCTCCAAAGCTAAATTATTAAATATAGGCTTCACCAAAATGATAGAAGAAATACTTGGGAAGGAGTCTAAAATTGCGGTGATTGATTAGATTTGCAGCGGAAAAGTTACAAAGAAACACTTAGATGAAAACAATTTTAATTACGGGTGGCACGGGATTTTTAGGTAGAAATCTTGCATTAAAGCTGAAAAACGAATACCGGGTGATATTAACCGGGAGAAATAATAAGCAAAACCTTTTTGCAGCCAAATATACTGGCTGCCAAGTGGCACCCTTAGACATCAGTAGTATTGAGTCTGTCAGAGACGTCTTTGTTGAATTTAAGCCCGATATCGTCATCCATGCAGCTGCTACAAAATTTGTTGATTTAGCTGAAAAATATCCCATGGAATGTGTGGATGTAAATGTGTTGGGATCTCAAAATGTAGCTCGGGTAGCTGTTGAAAGAGAGATTCCGGTGGTAGTTGGTATTTCTACTGATAAGGCGGCACCTCCTGTTCGCAATATCTACGGAATGTCCAAGAGTATCATGGAACGAATATTCTGTGCCATGGATGGCAAAACCACGACAAAGTTTACTGCCGTGCGATACGGAAATGTAGCGTGGTCCACTGGATCTGTATTGCCAATTTGGAAAAAAATGCATGAAGAGACCGGGACCATTGGTACCACTGGACCTGAAATGCGAAGATTCTTTTTCAGCGTCGATGAAGCAGTTCAATTGGTGTTGACTGCCATGAATAATATCGATCTAGTAAAAGGGAAAGTTCTTTCCAGACATATGAAAGCGGCCCAAATCGAAGATATCCTTCAAACCTGGATTGAGGAGAAAGGCGGAAAATGGGAGAAAATTGAAGGCCGACCAGGAGAAAGAGATGATGAGTTTTTGATAGGAGACCTTGAGCTTCCCTATACTGAAGAATTAATGATGGATGGGATTAAGCATTATCTCATTTCCTTCAATGATAAAGTTGCAAATCCAATATCCTTTGGGCTTTCGTCAGCAAATACAGATCGATTGAGTAAGGAAGAAATCCTATCAATCATCAACAATCCTCCGATTGAAGAAAGGTAATCTAGATGGGGAAACTAAATCACGCATTGATCATGGCCGCTGGTCGGGGGACAAGAATGGCTCCTTTGACACACATTATTCCAAAACCCATGGCGCCTCTATGGGGCTCCACGCTAATTGCTAATGGAATTCAAAAACTTTTGCCCCACATCCCACAGCTACATATCACAGTAGGCTATAAAGGAGCTGATTTGGCCAAACATGTCATTGAACTTGGGGTTCATTCGGTGTTTAACACCGAGGGTAAAGGAAATTCTTGGTGGGTGTTTAATACATTGATGAAAAAAATCGATGAGCCCGTTTTAGTATTGACTTCAGATAACGTTACAGATCTTAACATAGAACTGATATTTGGTGAATACGAAAGGCTAGGACATCCCGCCTGCATGGTAGTACCTGTCGTTCCTTTGGAGGGGTTGGTAGGTGATTTTATCCATCATGAAAATAATTTGGTTTTAAAGTTGGATCGAAATGATCCTGCTCCGACTTATTGTTCAGGAATTCAGGTTTTAAATCCAGCCAAAGTGAACCGACTAATTGAAGCCGTTGAGGACTTCGGAGACTTATGGTCACAATTAATCCTAAAAAAACAACTCTTCAGTTCATCAGTATTACCGGACAAATTGTTTACGGTGGATACTTTGGAACAATTAACTCACATGAATAATCAAAAAGCATAACCGCTTTTTGCACTTATCCGCCATGACCAAATCTTCAAAAAAAATAC
>DATIAI010000322.1:0-6752 GCA_035458065.1 Algoriphagus sp.
TTATTTGTATTTTTTTTTACTTGATTAATCAACAGGATTCTTTCAGTGCAGCCCCTGTAGCGCTATTTATCCATTATTCACTCGGATAAAAACATAAATACATGTACAGACACAGTGTTTTGTCCAACACTTGAGTTTAAAACTTGAGCCTTGCATACTTATTGTTTATCGTACATACCATATACTACTTATTGAAGAAATAACACAATTAAAATTTTTATACTTCATACTTCATACTTCATACTTCATACTTCATACTTCATACTTTTATGTTGAATTTGAATAATCAACCAAATTAAATCCATTTAAAATTTAAAATATGAAAGCAGCAGTTGTTCACCCAGGCGGTAGCATAAAATATGAAACAGTAGATGATCCTACTATTCAGAAAAACACGGATGCTATAATAAAAGTTACATCAACAGCTATATGCGGTAGTGATCTACACGTGTATAATGGCAGCCTTCCACAAATGCGTCCCATGGTTATGGGACATGAATTTATGGGAATTGTTGAAGAGGTTGGCAATGGTGTATTGAACCTAAAAAGGGGCGATCGTGTAATCGTCCCATTTCCTATTGCATGCGGAAGTTGCTATTTCTGCAATCATCTTTTACCCGGCAGTTGTGAAAACAGCAATCCGGACCACTACGGTCCCGAAGGTGCTTTGCTCAAGGAAAAAGGGGGTGGGATGTTTGGTTATACCGACCTCTATGGCGGATATGATGGAGGCCAAGCCGAATACGCAAGAGTGCCTTATGCTGATTTTGGTCCCCGCATTGTGCCTGAAAACCTAACAGATGATCAAGCATTGTTTCTGACAGATATTTTTCCAACAGGCTATACAGGCATTGACTGGGGTGAAGTAAATGGAGGTGAAACTGTTCTGATTTTTGGAGCAGGCCCAGTGGGAATTATGGCCGCAAAAAGCGCCTGGCTGAGAGGTGCGGGCCGAGTGCTCATAGTAGATACTGTTCAATATCGCCTTGACAAAGCAGTGAAAACTGCGAATGCAGAAGGCATATTATGGGAAGAGGGCGATGGTAAAAATGTAATTGACTATGTGCGGTCTATCACTAATAATAGGGGTGCTGATGTATGTGTCGAAGCTGTTGGTTTTGAACCTGACCGAGGTTTAATTGACCGGGCTAAAGCTGTGATCAATTTGGAAAAAGGTTCTCCTAAAGTGCTGGAGGCATGCATGAGTGCAGTCCGTAGAAATGGTATCGTCTCAGTGTTGGGAGTATATATTGGAACCTATGATAATTTCCCGGTTGGTCAATTTTTTGACAAGGGAATTATATTAAGGGGAGGTCAGGCGCCGGTGCATAAATATATTGACCAATTATTGAAGTATGTTGTTGAAGGAAAAGTAACTTTAGATGACATCATCACACATCGCCTTCCTCTTTCTGAAGTAGAACATGCCTATCATATCTTTAGGCACAAGGAGGAAGACTGTGTAAAAGTTATTTTAAAACCATAAACAGTCTTGAATAGAAAAATCTATTCAAACATTTGGGAGAAGAAACCCATATAAAATAAATGCTATAGTACTTAAAATTAAAACCGGACCCAAAAATTCGAGTCCGGTTTTAATTTAATCTTCAATCAATCCCAATGCTTTCGCATTTTCAATGAAGCAAAATCATTCATCGCTATTTGGGAACGGTAAAAAAGAAAGTAGTTCCTGTCTCCAGGTTCGATTCTAACCAGATTCTTCCACCCCAGCTTTCCACTTGCTTTTTCACAATTGACAGGCCTATTCCTGTCCCCTCATATTTATCTTTGGTATGAAGGCGCTGAAAGATGATGAATACTTTTTCGAAATACTCTGGCTCAATGCCGATTCCGTTGTCATTGACAGATATCAACCATTCGGATTTTTTTTCTTCGGCCTCTATGGAAATAATTGGAGGGATACCGGGCTTGGAATATTTTACCGCATTTTCAACCAAATTTTGGAGAACTTGATTTAGGGAAACATTGGAGATAAAGAGCCTTGGCAAATTCCCATATCGAAGCATACCGCCTTTTTCCTCGATCACTTTTTTGTAAAACAGAAAAACTTGGCGAGCAACTTCGTTTAAATCGACTAACTGCTTCTCTGTAGAGATTTTACCTGACTGGGAATAGTCCAACAGATCGAGAATAAGCTGCCTCATTCGCTTTGCCCCGTCTACCGCAAAGCCTATGTACTGATTGGCTTTATCATCCAATTTGGGTCCATATTTCATTTCGAGCAGAGTTAAAAAAGAGGAAATCATCCTCAAAGGCTCCTGCAGATCGTGAGAAGTGACGTAGGCAAACTGTTCCAGTTCCAAATTTGAAACAGCCAATTCCTTGACTCTCTTTTCCAATTCCAGGTTGAGTGCCATTAAGGATTTTTCGTATTCTTTTCTCGGAGTAATGTCCACCAAGGCCCCCAAAGCTCGAATGGCCTTCCCTTTTCGGTCCCGAATAAAAAAAGATTTGTGCTGTATAAAAGAATAGTTACCGTCTCCTTTTCTCATCCGGTAATCAATGCCCCACTTTTTATCAACTCCATCATAATCCAAAAATTCTCTCAGTTGATTTCCCACAGAGTCTCTATCCGCAGGGTGAATCAGATCCAAAAAGTCCTTGAGTGAGCTGAATTTCAATTCATCATCATATCCAAATTGGGAGTTGAAACCTTCACTGACATACAACTGGTTTTTTTGAATGTCAAAATCCCATAAAATGTCATTGGTGGCTTTGGCGATAATTTCAAATCGCTCATTGCTTCGCTGCAGCTCCTTTTCATAATAAACGGTGTCAGTCACATCAATTCCTGAGCACTGGATTTCCTGAGGATCGCCGTTGGAGTCCTGCACACAGAAAAAATCCCAAATAGTCGTAACGACTTCGCCAGGAGTTTGGGAAGGCTTATCCAGGGCAACCTTGTATACTTTGCCTGGTTTGTCCAAGCATAAGTTCACGGTTTCCAAAACGCGCATGTGGTGGTATTCGCATATCGAATTCAGGGAGTTTTTCCCCAATATTTCTCCACAGTAAATCCATCCAAATTCATTAATGAATTTTTTGTTAACAAAAGTATAGTTTCCATTCAAATCAGTCCTGACGAAATAATTGGTCTGGGATTCTAGAATTACTTTATAGCGTTGCTCACTGGCAGCTATTTCCTGGTGGGCATTTATCTTTTCGGTAACGTCTCTGGAATTGGCCACAATCCCCCGGATTGCAGGATCATCAGTAAGATTGGTTAAAATGGTTTCGACCCATCTCCATTCACCTTCTGAATTCTTAAAACGAAAGGGTGAAATCGAAACACGTTTTTGTTTTTCAAGAGTCTTAAATCCTTCCAACATTTGCGGCAAATCCTCATGATGAATGAAATCAAAGGCTTTTTTGCCGACAAAATCCTCCGGCCTGATGCCTAGAATATGTGTTGAGGTCGGGCTCACATAGCTGTAAATGCCATTTAGATCCAAAATGGCAATCAGATCTCCTCCATCCTGCACCAGGGATTTGAACTTATATTCGCTCAGTTCAAGTTCTTTATTAACCTTTTTGACCGCACTAAGATCAAATCCGCATGCCATCAAATAAGTATTTTCCTGATATTCAATTTTGATGATTTTCAACAGAAAAGATCTTCTTTCTCCTCCTTTTGAGACCAAGTCCGCTTCTGTCTCCAATTCTCCGAGTTCAAAGGCCAAGCGGGTGACCTCTTCCATATTGGGGCAATTTTCCGAACTGAAGAAGCAACAAAAAGTACGTTCGGAAATTTCACTCTCAGAGTAGCCGGAGATTTTCAGGAATTCAGAATTCCACAGACTGATTTTGCCCTTTTGGTCAAACATTAGAAATAGACCGGGCAAACTTTGAACAAGTTGCTTGGTCAAAGGAGACTGCTCTTTAGCTAATGCGATAGCTAACTCTTTTTCTTCCAAAGCCAATTGAAAAGAAATCAACTGATGTACTTGGTTGGTAAGAGCTTCCAAAGCCCTGATTTGGGCTTCAGAAAGTTTCCGTGGCTTAAAATCCATTACACAAAGTGCCCCCAAATGATGTTTCCCCTGATACAGCAAGGGGATACTTGCCAAAAATACCACCCCCGGATCACCGCCTACAATTGGATTATCCTGAAACCTTGGGTCTTTCCTTACATCTTCTACTACGAGCAATCCCTGATCGAATTCTTTCGCAGTTGCTGAAAAAGTCTGCCTTTGGGCAGTATCACTATTATTCCACCCAAAACGGAATTCAAAGATAGGGCTATCATCTTCGAAAAAAGAAATTAAGGAAATGGGTGTCTGACAGACCATAGCTGCCAGTTCAGTTATTTCATCAAAGGACTTCTTCTGTCGGGAACAGAGCAAACCTAAGCTCCTGTTTATCCTACTTTTCTCGGCCTTAATAAAATTTTGGTCCATTATGATCTAATTAGGATAAAGGGTTTTGGGAACTTCCCTTTCAGGAAATTATATGCTCATTCGATTCATTGAAAAAATCTGATTTTTATTGTTTTAAATAAGTTTGATTAAGTTGAAAAAATTAACTTTTACATTGAAATGTAAATCAACTATCACTTAGATCAGTTTAATATTAATAAAGAAATAGACCCAATTTTTTAGGTTTTTTCTGTAAATAATATCTCTCAAATACAACATCGGGATTTTCATCCCATTGATTTAATTTAAAACCTATCCCTTCCGATCCTGGGTCAACTTCAAGAAATTTTATCGGAATTATTCTGTTGACTCTGAGCCAAGGCAGCAGCAAAAATTTCCATATCCTCCTCAGAGCACAGCGGGATAAAGTCTATCCGATAATTTGAGAGCGCATTTTTTCTTTTTTGAAGGATTTGCTCATTTCTTAAATCGGCTTTTGTCTGACATAGTTTTGCCAAAAGTTTTTTCTTTTCTGCATTGATTTTTAACCTCATCCTGGATGAGGAAAGCTCGGGAAGAGAGTTTTTATTGTTTTTAAAAAAATTAGAATGGATCATTTCAATGTTCAACTTAGATTTTTGTTGTTTCAAAAAAGGTGCCCAAAAGGTAATATCTGCTTTGCTTCGGATCATTCTACCATTAAACAATTGTTTGAAGCAATGATACTTAACTCACAGTACTAAAAAATACCCAGTACTGGACTAGCCCCCAATTTTTGGACATTTTTTTTAATTAAGTTGAATTTAGTGAATGTATCCGATAATTGACTGGGCTCATCCCGTTTAGATTCAATCGGATTCGTCTGTGATTATAGTAATGGATGTATTCTTTGATTTCTTTTTTGAGCTGTGTGATCGATGTGTATTCTTTTAGATAGAACAACTCGCATTTAAGCGTACCGAAGAAGTTTTCAATTATAGCGTTGTCCAGGCAGTTGCCTTTTCTGGACATGCTGGGCACAATATTCTTTTTCTGCAGGGCCTCTTGATAGATTGCCATCTGGTAGTGCCATCCCTGGTCTGTGTGCAGTATCACCGGCTTATCGTCCGGGATGGTGTTTTTTACCTGTTCCACCATTTCTATGACTGGCTTGATTCTGGCGTTTTCTGCCATGGTGTAGCTGATCACCTCCCCATTGAACAGGTCGATGATTGGCGACAGGTACAGTTTTTTATTTGAGACTTTGAACTCAGTGATATCGGTCGCCCATTTTTGATCTGGCAAAGACGCCTTAAAGTTCTGATTAAGAAGATTGGGAGCGACTTTTCCCAGCTCTCCTTTATAGGAACGGTATTTTTTAGCACGGATTAAACTCTTGATCCCCAACTCCTGCATCAGCTTCAATACGGTTTTATGGTTAAGACATCTCCCTTCATTCCTGAGTTGGAATTTGATGCGTCTGTACCCCAATCTCCCCGAGTCTTCTTTGTAGATTCTTAAAATGTGCTGTTTGGCCTCAAGGTATTTATCCGGTTTCCGGGCTTGCTTGAGGTGGTAATAAAACGTGCTTCTGGCCATCCCCGCATGCAATAACAGATCTGATAATGCATGGGACTGCCTTAATTCGTGGATGAGTTCCGCTTTTCTTCTTTCTCTTTGTCGGCTTGAATTAAGGCATACAGCTTTTTTAGATAGGCATTTTCGGCTCTTAATGAAGCCAGCTCCGCTAACAGCTCTTCCTCTTTAGTCATTGGCTTTTTGGGACTTTTGGCCATGGGCATCTTCGGTTTTGCTTCTTTTCTAACCAAACCTTCAGCTTCTTTCTCATCATAAAGCGCTATCCATTTGGTCAGCGTTCCAGTGCTTCGAATATTAAACTGGATACAGGTTTCCAATAAAGATAAAGATTTGCTCCGCATGGTCTTTATTGCCTTGATTTTGAACTCGGTCGAATAATGCTCTTGCCTAAGCGGCATCAGCCCCATTATCCCGTGTTTCTGATAAGAGAGCACCCATCTCCTGATCAGGGACTTGTCGATTCCAAGATCCTGACCAACCTTTAATACAGACCGTTTGTCAAGTAAGACCCGATCCACAGCCTCTTTTCTAAAAGCGACTGTATACTTCTTTCTAATTCCCATAAATAGCCTTCAAATAGTGTCTAACTTTTTGGGGCTATTCTAGTACTGGGTATTTTTCAAATTACCTCACCCCCCGCTCCCGATTCTCGGGACAGGCTCTCTCCTTGAGGAGAGGGAGCTTGCGCAGTGGTAGACTTGGATATCCTGATCCAATCCCTACTGCTCCACAATCCAGAGAGCTTTTAGGTTGAATTGAGAAACCTACTTGAGGAATCTGGTAGGCTTTTAGTTTTTG
>DATIAI010000323.1:0-2766 GCA_035458065.1 Algoriphagus sp.
GTAGCCAAAATGGTCAAAGAAGTTGATCCGAATCACCCAACCATGACTGCTGTAGATGTTTTTCCCCAGAATAAAATTGCCTCCTACAGACACCTCATGCCCAATATTGACATTTTAGGTTTCAATGCTTTCAAGACCATCGATGAGATGTATGAAAGAGTATATGAGGAAAAAGGATGGGGCAAAGCTTTTATATTGTCTGAATGGGGCAACGACGGCCACTGGGAGGTTACTGGTACCGAGTGGGGAGCACCAAAGGAAATGAAAAGCTCTGAAAAAAGAGAGTTGATGGAGAAGTATTGGAATAAAATCACCAAAGATACTTCCCTGTTGGTAGGAAGTTATGCTTTTTACTGGGGCTACAAATATGAAGCAACACATACCTGGTTTAGCTTATTTTCAGAAGAGGGCTATAAAACCGAATCGTTGAATTTTTTGAAATATGCCTGGTCTGGCAAAAAGGCGGATAATTCAGCACCGGATATTACCGATTTGTTCATTAAAACAAATCAAGGTGATGTCAATGACAATGTATACCTGGAAAACAATGCCGAATATACTGCCCAAACAATGACAGATGACCCCGAAGGAGACTCTCTCACTTATAGATGGGAAATCAGGCATGAAGGAAATTACTTTATAGAGCGGGATGGTTATGATTATAGTATGACTAACTATACTATGGATCATCTGATTCAAAATGTAGAAGGAAACAAAATAAAATTTAAATCTCCTAATGAAGAAGGCCCATACCGGATTTTTGTTTTTGCCTTTGACGGGCAAGGAAATGTAGCATCTTATAACATACCGTTTTATGTAATTATGAAGTAATATTGTAGTATGCCTTTTATAAAAGTATCTTACATAAACCCACCCATTAACCCATTCACTATGTCATTTTTCAAAAGAATCTTTTCGCTTGCCATTTCGCTTTTCCTTTTTGTAATATCCACATCCTCCATGGCGCAGGATGGCACTATTTATCCACTCGAAGCACCCGCCGAACCAAATGCAATACTGCTAGGAACGGGAGGAGTCGAAAACCAACCCGCGCCGGAGACCTGGTTTCGTCAGTGGGGCGATCCGATGGCACGGAATATTTCAACTGCTACCCTCACTCCTTTTTTACCGGAACCCGGGAAAGCAAACGGTGCAGCAGTGATCGTCGCACCCGGAGGAGGTTTTAGCTGGCTTTCTATGGGAAACGAAGGTTGGGAAGTGGCTGAGGCACTTGCCAAGCAAGGAATCGCAGCATTCGTTCTCAAGTATCGGCTCAACCCAACCCCAGAGTCACTGGAAGATTTTTCAGCATGGATGAACCGCCCGCGCACTCCTGCTCCTCCAGCCAATCCATCTCAGGGGGCCACAGCACCACGACCACCGCAACGGGATCTTTCCAATCAACTTGAAGACGCCGAAGCGGCATACGCAATGATCGTGAATCGGGCCAAGGAATGGGGAGTAGATACTAACCGAATCGGCATGATCGGTTTCTCGGCAGGCGCCGGGTTGACCATGCACTCCACCCTACACTCCAAGACAATGAAGCTTGCGTTCATCGGTCCGATCTATGGTGGTATGGGTCCGGTGGAAGTACCTGAAAATGCCCCTCCCATGTTTAATGTGATCGCCTCTGATGATTTTCTGTTTATGGGTCAGATGGGTGTCATCGAGTCTTGGTACAAAGCCGGGAAACCGGTGGAATTTCATCTTTACCAAAATGGTGGCCATGGTTTCGGCCTCGGCAACCCCAACCGAACAAGCAATCGTTGGTTTGATGCCTTTATGCACTGGCTGGAAGTGAATAAATTTCTCGCTGCCAAATAGAGATAATGGTTTTAAGGCAAAGTGGAAGTTTTGACTCCTCAAGACTTATCCCATTCCTAAAAATCACAATCCAATCTGCGTTTTCAAAAGTGTTTGGGAACTTTTGTCATGAGCAAATACAATACTTTATGGACCTATATTGAAAAAAAGGGTGAGCAATCTTTCCCATTATCCTTTGATGAAATCCATTCTATTGCTGGAATTGCTATTGACCATTCCTTTCTGAACTACAAAAAGGAGTTGCTTCAATATGGCTATAAGGTGGAAAGAATATCATTGAAAGATAAACTGGTCTTTTTTCAAAAAATTGAATGACAACTCATCCTCTCGAGTTTTAATTCTCTGGATGTTGGTTTATCAATGATTCCTCGACTCTTTTTCCCAGAACAGGAATAAAGGCTGAAAGGATTATGAAAGATTATAAAGATGGAATCAGTCGGATGTCCTCTGTCCGATGGATTAAGCGAAAAAGAAAAAATGATTACCTAATCAAATGTTATCATCAAATTAAACAAAAACCCCTTCCTCTCGCTGCTTACCTTTTACTTAGTTCTTATTAAATCCCCTTTAAAGAAGTGCCAAGTGCCAAAGCTACAAAGCCGACCATCAGCAGTGTGAAGCTATGTTCTGATATAAACTCAACTTGTGTAAAATGTCCAAGGATTCCAAGGATTCCGCAAATCAATCCAATGATCCAAGTAATCTTCTGAGGTGCTGATGGTTTCATGTATTATTTTTTTTAGAGCAAAAAAAATTTCTCGCCCATAATCAAACCTAACCTAGATTTAATCAAATACACCACCATTTAAAACATATGTTGATTCAATTTCTCCGTACTCAATCAACAAACTAAAGTATTGATTAAGAATACTCTATTTGGTTAAGATGGACCACTTTGAATGGTTAGTTCGCTAACTAATTATTAGAAAATATATGGTC
>DATIAI010000324.1:0-2194 GCA_035458065.1 Algoriphagus sp.
AAAAAGATGTCTCCGGCAAAATGGCTGCCCAAAATTCCGACTGTGGAAACTCCCCCGCTGAGGAGGATGGCGAGATGCGGAGTTTGATGCCTAGGGTGGATTTTTGATAGTCCTTTCGGGAAAATTCCGTCTTCTGCCCAGGAAAAAGCGAGTCTGGAAACAGACAAAATCATCGCAGGAAGGTCATTTACCAACGCGATTGCCGCACCGAGTAAGATCAAAACTCCCAGCTCGGAAGGCAGCAAATAGCTCAACACACCTGCGGCAGTGATGTCTTTTCCCAAGGCTTCCTGAGCGACAAACTGCCAGGGAACAGCATGATAAACAGCGTAAGTGAAAGCAATGTAAAATAAACCCACACTCAAAATCGCCAAACCGATGGCGCGGGGAAGGTTTTTCGTCGGATTTTTGGCTTCTCCACCAGCCTGAGCGATGGAGTCAAAACCGATAAAACTGGAGAATAGCAAAGCAGCTGCTGAAAGGAATGTTGGCCAGTGGAACGCTGTTTCTGTGAGTTCCAGACTTCTGCCTTCTTTTTCCGACAATGCCGAAAGAAAATCCGAATGGTCAAAACTCAAACCTGAAATAATGACAATTCCTCCCAAAACAAACATCAGAATCATCAGAGGAATCAGTGTTCGCTCGTAGAATTTTGCACCCAGAATATTCACATAGACAAAGATCCAAAGTAGCATCAAAGCCAGTGCTAGCCGAATCCAGGGAGTTTCCAATAAGGTTGCAATCTCAGTCCAGTTAAGCGCCACCGCCACATCCCGAAAGAAAGGAACCACCACATAAGCGATCACGCCAATTACGATAGATAACCCAAACCACTGGGAAAAACTGGCTACAAAACCCAAATAAGGATGAATCGCCCGGCTTGCGTAGAGGTATGAACCTCCAGCTCTGGGCATTGCTGAAGCCAAAATCGTATAGGCCAAGGCTGCGAAAATCGCCGGTATTGCCGCAAAAAGAAATGCAGGAAGGACGTATGGACCGATACCCGGCACATTGCGCTGAATCATAAAAGGCACGATGTAGATCGAGGCACCAATCATCGAGCAAATCCCGGTTGCGGTTAATCCAAGAAGTCCAAGTTGGCGGGTAAGGTGTGGAGGTTTTGTGTTCATTCGAAATGAAAGGAGGAAGATAGAAAAAATGATTAAGCGCTACTTCGTCTCCTGGTCAAAAGGAGATAAAAGTCCACGGTCCACAGTCGGCAGCCGGTTAAACTGAATGGGATTCTCAGTTTCCATCCACATGAATTGTATTCGTCTTCGGAAAGCTGAATTTTCTGTCAATGAAAAAAAGAACGTATCAAATGACCTTTGTCAGGCTTTTTTCAGGCTCTTATTAGCTATTTTGAGGGGAAATCAAATTCATTTGAAAGTCCGTTTTCTTGCAATTAGCATTATCCCAAAAGGTTTGAGTTAGGCATGACTAGCTGTGGACTGTCGTCTGTGGACGATTATCCCCAATCAAATTTTCTGGTTTGGCTAACCTGACCAAAATGCGGATAGTCTTTTAACCCGGATCTTTCCCGAATCACCATGACCAATGCCATTTATCTCACCACCACTGAGCCATTTTCTGGAAAATCCATCTTTGCCTTGGGTTTAATGAGCCTTTTGGCAAGCAAAACTGACAAACTCGCTTATTTCAAACCGATCATTTCAGGAGGGAAAAAGGAAAAAGACCGGCGTCTCGACCTCATCAAAAACCACTTCAATCTTTCTCAATCCTACGAGGATATGTTTGTTTTCTCCAGAAAGAAAGCCATCAAGGAGATCAATAATGGAAATGAAGCTTTCCTCATCGATTCAATTATCGAAAAATTCAAAAAGCTTCAGGAAAGCTCTGATTTTGTGGTGGTGGAAGGCACCGACTTTATCAATGCCAATACCAATGTTGAATTTGACGGGAATATTGCTATAGCCAAAAACCTCGGGATTCCGGCGGCGATCATCTTGAATTGCTCCCGAAGATCGGTGCCCGAAATCGTTGATTTGGCTCAGGCGACGATAAAGGGATTTTTGAACAAGGGTGTACAAGTATTGGTCTTGGTGGCCAATAAAGTGGAGGAAGGAAAAGAGGAGGAGATAGCCAAGAGATTGCAGGCAGTTATCCCTCCGGAGACGCTGGTGACGACCCTTCCCATGCATGTGGAACTGAGCAACCCGACCATGGGTGAGAT
>DATIAI010000325.1:0-3730 GCA_035458065.1 Algoriphagus sp.
CATGGATATGAGTTTCATCCGCATGGTGACGGGAACCTATTTGACCTAATGATCCAAAAAACTGACTCAAACTATGTGAGTTTCGAGATGGACATCTTATGGACCTTTTTTCCGGGAGAAGACCCTGTTTATTATCTGGAAAAATATGGAGATCGCTTTAAATTGATGCATTTGAAAGATCTGAAAAAAGGAGTGGAAGGCAACTTATCCGGAGGAACTCCGGTGGAAAATGATGTAGCCTTAGGCACGGGACAATTGGATATTCCAGCCATTATCGCAGCTGCGAAAAAAGCGAATGTGGAGCATTTTTACTTAGAGGACGAAAGCCCAATTTATTACAAGCAGATTCCTCAAAGCATGGAGTATTTGAAAAGCCTGAAAAAATGAAAAAGCTCATTCCAATAATATTAATCATCCTTTTTTTCAGTCTTGAATCCACAGCTCAATATGCAAGATGGACGGATAAAGAGTTGATTCTCAACAACGGTGTGGTCGAGAGAACTATTGGGCTCCCATCCAACAGAGGAAATTTTATCACTACATCCTACAAACCCCTCGAAGGAAAATTCTCCTATTTCTCTTCAAACAATATTGATTTTCAATTTGAATTTGGGGGTGAAAAATATTCTGGAAAGAGCGATTGGAAAATTCTTAATATCGAAGCAGCCAAAGATTCGCTTGAAGGAAATGGTGCTTTAGTTTCTCTTCAAAGCAGCGATGGTAAACTTCAGGTTGCTATCAAGTTCCTTCTCTACCCCGACCTTCCTGTCATTAGAAAAAGCCTGATTGTAACAAATCTGGGCACTGATGAATCAGCCTTGGAATCTGTCGATGTGGAGCGATTTTCGGTCACGGCTTATCAACCGTCGACTTTTAGTTGGATTTACAGTGATTATGGCCGGCGAAGATCCATTGGCCCTTATGAAGGAAATATGCAGGATGCATTGCTGATCGTGCACAATATGGATTGGGAAGCGGGTATCCTAATTGGAAATGAAGCCACGGGAGTTTTGAAAAGAACATCGGTTTTTTGGGAATCCCCTGAGATTTCAACTGGACTTACGCACAAGGATGCAAGATTCCCCTTCCGGAAATGGATCAAACCCGGAGAGTCTTTTGAAACGCCACAGGTTTTCACCATGGTTTACAATAACCAAAGAGAACCCCATGACATTCTCAACTTAACACTTCCGGATTTTGTAAGGAAACATATGGGGATTCGGCTTTCGGAATTGGATGAAAAACCAACATTTGTGTACAACACATGGAATCCCTTCAAAAAGGACATCAATGAAAAGCTGATCATGGAATTGGCCGATGCGGCCGCAGCTGCCGGAATGAAGGAGTTTGTGATTGATGATGGCTGGCAAAACAATTATGGAGATTGGGGAATAGACAAAACCAAGTTCCCAAATGGACTCAAACCGGTCTTTGACTACATCAAATCGCTGGGTATGAAGCCCGGATTATGGATCAGTGTAGGCAGTGCAGCACCTGACAGCAAAGTTTACCATGAGCATCCCGAGTGGTTTGTGAAAGGCAAGGACGGTGAATTTAGCAATCTACATGTCGAAGATGATAATTCAGATATCAGATCCGCATGCTTCAGCACTGGCTGGAAGGATTACATTAAGGATATCCTGTTGGAATTGAGCTTGGATTATGGTCTGGAATATCTCAAGCTTGACTTTGCCGTGGTATCGAGTGCCTATGTTTTTAACCCCGAAATATCAGGCTGCTATGCAACAGACCATGACCACCACGGGGACCATCATGAATCCATGTACACAAACTATGAGCGGATGTGGGAGCTTTTCGACGAACTGCATGCTGCAAAGCCTGACTTGTTCATTGATTGCACTTTTGAGGCGATGGGAGGTTTACAGCTTATTGATTTTGCTATGCTAAAGCATGCAGAAGGCAACTGGATGTCCAACTTTGAGGGTACAAATGGCGAAAAAACAGACATGCGGGTCAGAAACATGGCTTGGTGGAGATCACCAGCAATGCCTGCAACAGCTTTGGTCATCGGTAATCCACAAATGCAGGACAAGGGCTGGGAAATGCACATTCAGTCCATCGCAGGGGCATTACCAATCATGCTGGGAGATCCGAGACAATTGAATTTAGAAGATCTCAAAAAGTATCGGGGTTATGCGGATTGGCTACAAGCCATGGAAGAAAATCATGGTATTATGAGCTTCAGACAGGATTTATATGGATTTGGTGAGCCAATGGAGGGACAATGGGATGGATTTCAGCGGATCAATACCGAAACAAAAAGCGGGGGAATCGTCGGGGTTTTCAGACATGGATCTGTGGACTCGAAAAGGCGGGTTTTGGTCAAATACCTTGATCCCAATGCCGAATATCAAATTCTAACCCTTGAAGGCAAAACTATAAGTTCCATGAAAGGAGCTGATCTTGCCACCAGGGGTTTTGAAATTGAACTTTTAAAGGAATATGAGGGAGAGTTGCTGGAAATTAAAATTGACCAGAATCCATAAATAAGTGGCAAAGCAAAAGATTTCTAATCAGTTTTGACTGCCTCCAAAATCCCTTTCATATACCCAATGGCAAAGATTTTACCCGTGATTTCATAGCCTACAGAAGTGCTACCTGCGAACGAATTCTGGATTTCTCCATACATAGCCGGAGCGTGATCCGGCCTTAATGGACCGGTAAATCCCCCTTTGTTATAGATACGAAACATCTTGACCATATCTGTTGGTCCATTGTCATGGAAGGTTTCCCTGAAATTCTCTTTGTCGCCATCGATGTCCCGAATGTGCAAAAAAGCTATTCGATCTTGAGCCAGCCATTTTTCAGCCAGTTGCACAATGTCTTCCCCCATAGTAAGAAATGAAGCCTGACAGAAGGTAATAGCATTACTTTCAATTGGAAAATGATTCCAGACTTTTTCAAAAGCAGCTGAAGAGGTCAATATTCTCCCCACACCTTTCAATGGGCTAACCGGTGGGTCATCCGGGTGTAAGGCCATTTTCACACCTGCGGATTTGGCTTCCGGCAAAACTGCCTGAAGAAAATACAGCAGGTTATCCCAAAGCTTTTCTTCCGTCACTTGAAGACTTTCATCCACCAATTGATCCTTCACATCTTCCAAATAGAAGCCGCTCACCTGCGCTCCTCCCCGCTCCTGAATATCAACCCGGGTCCGAAACCATCCAATACTTGCCATGAAATTGTAGCAGAGAAGTGGTATCTCCAATTTGCCCATGTTGTGAAGCATCAGGATATACTTTTCTATCCATTGATCCCGATCAGGCAATCCAAGCTTGATTGAAGACATATCAAACTGATCTCCTTCCAGCCCAATCAAATCAAGGCCTTTGTTATGAAAGTTGGACTTGATTGACTTTATGGTCTCAAAATCATAGGGAGGCAATTCACCTTTCAACTCCGGTGCTGCTTTGGTGATGGCATAATCTACCCCGATCTGCTTGGCAAGAGTCCACTTTCTTTCGTCGAATTTTGCCGGCAATAGCATTGAAAACTTCATATCGCTATCTCAAAAATATCCGCCCTTCTCTGAAATCTCCTGCGCAGTTTGGCCTTCTTTAACCCAGCCGAAAATTTTTTTCTCATTCTCCTTAATCTCCTCAGCGCGCAGAAGAACTTCATAGGCAATTTCTCTGGGCACGACCAATACTCCGTCCACATCGCCCATGACCAAATCGCCCGGTTTGATAAAGCACTTTCCGATCTGAAT
>DATIAI010000326.1:0-4711 GCA_035458065.1 Algoriphagus sp.
TATTGAATGATCACATCCTCTCAATCACAATTGCAGAAGCACCACCGCCACCGTTGCAGATTCCTGCGACTCCGATATTGCCAGATTTCTGGTGAAGGACAGAATTCAATGTTGTAATGATTCTAGCACCAGATGCTCCGAGGGGATGGCCCAATGAGACTGCACCTCCAAAGACATTGATTTTATTATTGTCCAGTTTCAATTCGCGCTGATTTGCAATCGCAACTGCTGCAAATGCTTCATTGATTTCATAAAAAGAAACTTCGTCTGCCGAAACTCCTGCATGCTTCAGTGCTTTTGGAATCGCAAGGGCAGGAGCGGTGGTGAACCAAAGCGGATCAGTAGCCGCATCGGCAAAGCCGCGGATTTTTGCCAAAGGCTTCAATCTCAGTTCTGCTGCTTTTTCTTTGCTCACCAAAACCAATGCCGACGCTCCGTCATTCATGGTAGATGCATTGGCTGCAGTGACAGTTCCATTTTTGTCAAAAACCGGCTTAAGCGAAGGAATCTTGTCAAACATGACATTTCTGAATTCTTCGTCCTCATCGATCAGGATCGTTTCACCTTTTCTTCCCAGCATTTCTACTGGTACAATTTCGTCTTTGAACATGCCTTTTTCCCATGCTTCAGCCGAGCGCTTGTAGGATTGAATCGCATAAGCGTCTTGCTCCTCACGGGTGATATTCATTTCCTTGGCCGTATTCTCAGCACAATTTCCCATCGGGAATTTATAATAAACCTCAAAAAGTCCGTCTCTCACCAATCCATCCACCAATTCTGAATTGCCATATTTATATCCAAACCGTGCCTTCGGGACATAATATGGAACATTGGACATGCTTTCCATTCCACCGGCCACCACGACATCATTGATACCAAGCATGATGGATTGTGCGGCAAGCATCACGGCTTTCATCCCCGAGGCGCAAACTTTATTGACAGTGGTACATGGGACGTTATATCCGATGCCGGCACCAATAGAGGCCTGACGAGCTGGAGCTTGGCCAAGATTTGCCGAAATGACATTTCCCATAAATACTTCATTAACAGCTTCAGGAGAAACTCCGGATTTAGCCAAGGCACCTTTGATGGCGATGCTTCCAAGTTCGATGGCAGTCAATGACGATAACTTTCCGCCAAAACTTCCAATGGGAGTCCGGACTGCGGATACGATATACACTTCTTTAATCATGTTAATTTGGGTTTTGTTGGCATTTGAATTTTTGATGTTGGAAGGCCAAAGACCTCTGGCTTAAATCCCCTTGCCCCTTTGTCTATCATTTGAGTTTCAATAGGAGATTTGAAATAAACGGGGAGTTCGTCCCAAGGAACCTCTTACTTCTTACCACTTACATTAAGATTGCTTTGTTCGTGCCTCACTCGCAATGACGCTCACACCGATCATCTTACATCAGTCCTTTGTTACCAGTCTGGCAGTCCCCGTTTGGGTCTTTGAGTAGCTTTTTTCTTGTTGTCCTGAATGTATCGAAGTTCGGCAGCATTGAGCGATTCGAGGATTTGTGATGCTTGCTCTGGCGAAAGATTCATGCTTTTGAGCTTTTCGCGCATTTCATCAAGCTTTTTCTGTCTGTCCGCAAGGTCAGCGTCCATCTGGTCGTTAGCATTTTCTCCGGCTTCCTCGCTTTGCTGGGAAGGATCCTCGCCTTTTTGACCTTCTTTGGCTTTGTCCTCTTCGGTTTGTTCGCCATCTTTTTGTTGAGATTCGCTATCTCCCTTTTCCCCTTCGCTATCCTGGCTCTGATTTTGGTCGTTTTGCTGCTTTTGATCCTGAGGATTTTCCTGCTCTTCTTCCTCCTGCTCTTTTTCCAGCTTTTCCTTGAGCGCTTTCAATTTTGCGTCGTTTGGAAATTTGGTCAGGCCGTCATTTACTTCTTTCAAGGCATCCTCTTTCTCAGTTTTCACATAAGATCTTGCTGCCTTGTTGAAATAATCTCCGGCAGACTGAGCCATGGTTTTTCCTGAGCAAATCAGAAAAATTCCCAAAAAGAATACGATTAGTTTAATTTTCATTGATTTCTACTACCTCCTGAAGTGTGGTCATAAAATCCTGATATGCGGCAACAGTAGAATCCTGCGCCATTGCTTCCTGCATAATAGTTAAAGCGTCCTTGAAGCGGAATTGTTCCACCAAGCGGTCGGCCTCTGCTTTTTTGCGCTTCGCAAAATCCGATGGTTCAGGCTTATTTTGATCTTGGTTTTTGCGCTCCTCATCCCTTTGCATCCAGCGGGCAAGCATTTCATAGTTGTGTCTGGCTTGCTCATTGGTCGGGTCCTTGATCAAAGCAGACTGGAATTTGCTGAGGGCCGCCTCGTATTCTTTTTTGCCTCCCATGATCACTCCGCTTTGGTTGAAAGCAAAGGATGCCAGCATCTTGGAAGGACTTTGTGAGGCCTGATCATACCAGGTCAGCGCTTCGTCCACTTTTTCGGAATATTGATGGCTGAGACCCAAGTCAAAATTTAATTCCGAGGAATTGTATTGAAAGTCGTTTACCAATACAAGGTGATCCGTGACTGATTGCGGATAATTGGCCTCGGAATAACTTTTTTCAGCCGAATTGATGGCATTGTTCAATCTCGTGACCCGCGTCCAAGAACTAGGGATCAGCAGAAATACGGTCAAAATCAACTTGCTCCAGCTCATCAGATTTTGATTGTTTTAATAGGTAAAATCATGTCCAAAAGCGCCAGTCCCAAAGCTGCCAACAGGAAATAAAAGTATTTGTTGGAGCTGGCTTCCACCATTCTGGTACTTGCAACTCCACCTTCAAGGCGGTCAATTGCAGAGATCAGATCCCCGATTTGTTGAGCCTGATCTGAGATTTCGAAATATTCTCCTGAAGTTTCAGCAGATGCCAGTCTAAGAGATTGAGATTCAAGTTTTGAAATTGCCGGTTGTCCGGTGGCAGGGTCAATTACAACTCCATTACCTCTTGGAATTTCGCTTCCCTGTTCGGTTCCTATCCCAAGAGAAAAAACCTTGATGTTGTTTTCAGAGAGTTCGGAGATTATTCCATCCAAATCATCTCCAAAATTTTCTCCATCAGAAATCAAGATGATTGATTTTGCTTTCACTTCCTGACTTTCATCTTTCATAAATCGGTCCATTGCCATCCGCAGAGGAGCGGTCAAGTCAGTACCTGCATTTGGGACCAGTCCGGTATTCAAACCGTCGATATAAAGTTGAATGACTGCTTGGTCAAATGTCAGTGGACATTGCATAAAAGCCTCCGAACTGAAAATGATCAATCCGATCCGATCAGAAGGAAAGCTTTTGATCAGATTTTTCAACTCAAACTTGATCCTCTGCAGTCGGCTTGGGCCGATATCCGACGCATTCATGGACTGGGACAAGTCCACTGCTATGAAAATGTCTTTCCCTTCTTCTTTAACTTCTTTGAAAGAATTCCCAATCGAAGGGCCTGCAAATGCAATCAAAAACAGGATGAAATAGGCTGACCGGATGATCAGTTTGGTGAAAAGGCGCTGCTTCTCCACTTTCAACCGGCGGTTGATAGCCCAAAATCTTGTCAAATAAAGGAAGTAAAGTAGTACAAAGACTCCCACAAGTAAGAGGGTGAGTCTGATGTCAGGATATGCCCAAATCATGGTCCGAAATTAGGAAATAAACCTAACTTTGAAAGTCAGGTTTCTGGTTATCGGGTAATGCCTGAGAAACTTTTGGCAGAATTAACAAACATTAAATTAACCTGGCCGTACGCCTAGCATATTCAGATCAAAATCACTCTGCATGTCCCTTTTAAGAGTTCTGACGCTATTTTTTTTAACAAGCCTTGGATATCAGGCTTTTTCGCAAGAACAAACATCTATTTCAGGAGAAGTTTTGGATGTCAGCAACTCTCAGCCACTGATCGGTGCCAACGTGTATTGGGAGGGAAAAAGTGAATCGGGAGTTGTTTCGGATTTAAATGGAAAATTTCAATTGCCCCTCATCCCTCTTCCTGGCAAGTTGGTGATCTCCTATGTGGGTTATGAGCGCTCCGTTCGCGTGATCAATAAAAATGACGCAGAGAAACCCATCCGGTTTTTTCTGAAGCCGGAGGAAATGTCTCTGGATGAAATCATCATTCAGGAGCGCAGACCTGACGAGCAAGTCAAAAATATGGAAATGGGAAAAGCCACTGTCCCAATCGAAACGATCAAAAATATCCCGGCACTCTTTGGAGAAGTGGATTTGCTCAGGAGTCTTCAGCTGCTTCCGGGAGTGAAATCAGCGGGAGAGGGGACTACCGGGATTTTCGTCCGGGGTGGCTCTGCCGATCAAAATCTGGTTCAGTTAGACGGGGCACCGGTTTACAACCCATCGCATTTCTTTGGGATATTCTCAGTGTTTAATCCGGACGGTCTGAAAAGCGTGGATTTATACAAAGGAAATATGCCGGCATCTTATGGAGGCAGAGCGGCTTCTCTGATCGATGTTTCGCTTAGGGAAGGGAACAATGAACAAATCCATGGCGAAGGCGGGATCGGGAGTATTTCCTCTAGATTGACCTTGGATGGGCCGCTTTTCGGAAAGAATTCAACTTTCATTGTCAGTGCCAGAAGAACCTATGCGGATGTTTTTCTGAAACTTTCTTCGGATGAAAATATCAAAAACAACAAACTCAATTTTCACGATCTGAGCGGGAAACTTGCTTTCATCGTAAGTGAAAAGGATAAAATTTCAATC
>DATIAI010000327.1:0-5770 GCA_035458065.1 Algoriphagus sp.
AAAAAGAAGAAAACGTGGTCAACACCACCAAAAAGGGAAGTAAAAGTCGCTTCATTGGATTCAGATTAGATTTGAATCCAAGATAACTTTTCGAAGTAAAATGAGAAGCTCCTTTTATGGAATTGATGGGGAATTGGAAACAACAGGCTTTTCCAGCATCCTTCTTTTGCTTAAAGAATGAAATCGATAAAGCAGCATGACTGCCGTGATACTCAAACCGATCAGCAAACCATACCAAATTCCCTGCGCGCCCATTCCAAAATTAAATGCCAAAACATAACCTAAAGGCAATCCCAAAACCCAATAGGCCATCAAGGTGACCAAAGTAGGCACTTTAACATCCTCCAAACCACGTAAAACTCCTAACCCAACGACTTGAATACCATCAGAAAGCTGAAATAACCCTGCAATAATCAACAAGGAGGCTGATAATGCAATCACTTCGGGATCATCGATATATAAGGTTGGAAGGAAAAACCTAAAGCTGAAGAAAATGACTGCACAGGATAACATGAAAACCACCACCATTCCAAATACCACCATTCCAGCTTCCCGCATTCCTTTCATGTTTCCTTTGCCAATTTGATTACTGACCCGAATCATGCCCGCAGTGGCGAGTCCAGTGGCCATCATGTAAGAAATCGAAGCCAAATTCAGAGCGATCTGATGTCCAGCTAGCGCATTTACCCCAATCCAACCCATCATGATTGCAGCGGTACTAAATGCTGAAACTTCAAAAATAAACTGAAATCCTGTCGGAATTCCGATTTTCAGGATTCTGGCCATCATTGGAAGACTTGCTCTGGGAAAGGAAAGTTTGAAATGATATTTCTTATATCTGGGAGAAATCAAAATATACCCACCCAGCATTAGCGCCATGAGCACTCTGGAAATGAGCGTAGCCCAACCTGCTCCATTCAATCCTAACTCTGGAAATCCCCAGACTCCCCAAATCAAAACATAGTTTAGAAACACATTGACCAGATTGGCGAAAATCGTGATAAACATCGCCTGACGAGTTTGAGACAGACCTTCAGCCATTTGCTTGAAAGTTTGAAAAACCATCAAAGGCACCAAGGAGGCGGTGATGATCAACAGGTAAGGAACCGCCAATACAACCACTTCCTCCGGTTGATTCAGGAAATGCAAACCCTGAGACGATCCCAAAACAATTGCGGTCAAAACTATGCTGGTTGCAATATTGATCCACAAACCGTGACTGAAAAGACGGGAAATCCGCTTGGACTTTTCTTTGCCATCGGCCATTGAAACCAATGGAGTAATTCCCATGGAAATACCGATACCAAACATCATCAAAACAAAGAATATGCTATTGCCAAGTGAAGCCGCCGCCAAAGGCAATGCTCCCAGCCTTCCCACCATCATACTATCTGCCACCCCTACAGAAACCTGTCCAAGTTGGCTTAGCATGACCGGATAGGCCAAATGAAAAGTTGTATTTAAATGATCCTTGAGTGTCATTTTTTTAATATCCTAAAACTCGGGCAGCCTTGAGAATGCCTGCCACGCTTATACTATCGGTGATTTCACCTGACATCACCATTTCGAGCACTTCGGAAAAAGGGAGCTTTTTGATCTGAAGGATCTCAGTTTCCTCAAACTCCGTTTCCCCCTGTGTTAATCCTTCAGCGAGATAAATGATACCCATTTCATCTGTTACAGAATTGGAGGTATGGATCTTCATGAGTTCTGTCCATTTCACTGCTGTGAGTCCAGTCTCTTCTTTGAGTTCCCTTTTTGCAGAATCCAAAAGATCTTTCCCAATTGGCCCACCGCCCATTGGAATTTCCCAAGCATATTCATCCAATGCGTATCTGTATTGCCCGACTATCCAGGTATTACCTTCTGGGTCAATCGGGATTATTGCCATTGCGCGGTTTTTGAAGTGAACTTTGCCATAGATCCCCTCTTTTCCCACAGGGTTGATAATGTCATGCTCCTCCAGCCTGATCCAGGGATTTTCATAGATTGGCTTCACTTTTAAAGTCTTCCAGGGATTTTCAGTCATATTTTTTCAAAAAAAAAGGGCGGTTGAGCCGCCCTGAATTTATATTAAAATCTTGCTTAAGCAGGAATCGGGAGCACTTTAGAGTCTTTAAAGGTAGAGAGAATTACCATGGATTGCATGGAATCTACTTCCTTGATTTCTGACACTTTCTCAAGCATCAATTTTTGATAAGCGGTAATGTCCTTGGCAATGATCTTCAGGATAAAGTCACCTGTACCGGTGATGTGGTGACATTCTATGATTTCAGGAATCTCATTGATCTCCCGCATGAAGGCATCAATATTTCCTTTGTTGTGGCCGATAAGGCTCACCAAAACAAATGTACTCACACCCAATCCAATTCTTTCAGGATCAAGCTTGGCGTGATAGCTCTTAATTATGCCGGATTGCTCCAATTTCTTTACTCGCTCTAGGGTTGGAGCAGGAGAAAGTCCAATGTCTTTAGACAATTGGGCATTGGTTATTTTTGCGTTTGCCTGAAGGATTTCTAGAATCCTGCGATCTATTTTATCGAATTTGATTCTTACGCTATTGTCCATGTTATTCCGTCTTTACAAAATTTTATGTTGCGCAAATTTAATATAATTGATGAATGTTTTAAATCGATTTCAAGCTTTTTGATGAACGGAAATCAAAATTTTGTAAACCTTTTGAAGCCTTTAAGCATAGAATCCTTCTAAAACTCTTTGTACTCTTGAAAAAATTCAAATTATCTCCTGTTCTAAAATTCTCAAACGCAGGAAATTTCCTTAAAGTTTATTCTTTTTTATAAAATCTCTGGCTTCTTTATGAGCGGGGTGTTTTCGCTTTGCATATTTCTTCACTTGGTCAAAATATTTTTTAGCCTGGGCTTTATTTTTCGCTGCTGTTTCCATTTTTCCAAGCTGTATCAGGGAGTGCAAATAATACCCGCTTTCCTGTGATTCAGATTCTTCTCCGTAAGCAATTGTTTTGAGGTAGTATTTTTTGGACTCAGGCATATTTCCTACTCTGTAGAAATATTCGGCTACATAAAAAGCAGCGAATCTTCCACTGTTGGACTCGTAGCCATATTGCTTTTTGTCTATTCGATCCAAAATCTCAAAAGATTGGTCAACCGACTCTGTCCATCGTCCTACAGTGTATAAGTGCCTGGCATAGGACCGATGGAAATAGGGATTATTCGGAAACTTACCATGCAGATACTCCGAGATTCTCAGTGCATCATAAGGTCGCTTTTCTTCTGATGCATAAAGTCTGAAGAGAAAATACTGTGCTTCCACCCGTGTATAAAAGGCATTAGATGCCACAGTTTCCAGCTGCTGGAGGCCAAGAGCCTTATTTCCTTTTGGAAAAAGAGCCATCACTGGTTTCAGCAAAGGGTAATTTTCAGGAATCCAAACCGAGAAATAATTGAATAAAGCGTCTCCCAATAGTAATTCGGGATTGAATTCTTCTTCTCCCCTGCTGAGATCCATGTATTTCAAAGCGTTTTTTCCTGCCCAAGCGGCTTTGGTCCAGCTTTTTCGCTCACTATACAGTCTGCCCTGAAACCCATAACCTGCAGCCAAAAAGAATGCTGCCTCTTTGTTTTTGGGGTTTTCATCAAACATCCGCTCCGCTTTTTCATTTGCGCGATCCAGGTATTGGATGAAAATGTTGTCGAATCTGGTATTGGTGACATCAACTTCGATCCTCCACCAATAGCCCAAAGCCATCAAAAAATCCGGCAAAGGATGATCCGGATATTGGTACATGATCACAGCAAAATCATGCTCTGCCGTCGGGAAATCAAAGTTGTACATGCTGTTGATCGCCTTGGTAATGCGAAACTGTAGACCTTTGTCAAGCAGCAGGTATCCTGAGGGATTGGAAGCGACCACTGGATCACCGGCCTGGGCAAAGACCTGGGCGGAAAAAACCATCATCAACAAACTGCAAACTGCTATCCTTACTCGACTATTCATTACTTTATTTTCGTTTCAGATGCAAAACTAAGGCGAAATCCAAACAAACATTTAGATTTGGTTACTTTAACAATTGAAAATGGCAAAACCTGCTTCCCCGATTGCAGAACGACTGGAAGAGCTGATTGATTTCGACAAAAGGCTTTATTTTTTCATCCTGGTTCTCATTTTTTTGGTAATCAGATATTTAACCAATACCCTAATCCTGGAATCCATCCCGGATTATGAAAATCTGGAGCAGCAGGGCGGATTGATGTTTTTTCACATATTCAACACGCTCAACTACTTGTGGACTCCTTTTGCATTGCTTTGGAAATTCACTGTAACCGGATTTCTCTTTTGGTCTCTCGGACTGATGATTGGGTACAAAGCCAATTTTAAAGAACTCTGGAAATTTGCTTTGGTTGCCGAAGTGGTCTTTATTTTCCCGGAGCTGCTCCGATTGTTGGTTTACATTAACCCTTCGGGAAGTGTAACCTACTTTGACATCCAAAATTTTGAGCCGCTTTCAGCACTTTGGATAGTCGGCCCGAGCAATGTGGATGAAAAGTACCACTATCCCCTGTCCGTTCTCAATATTTTCGAGCTGATTTACGGCGCATTGTGGGTTTTGGGATTTCATGCCATCAGCCGTAGAACTATTGAAGAAAGCGCACTGGTGGTTCTTATTGCTTATTATCTTCCCTTATTTCTTTGGCTGGCATTCTACATCGGGGCTTATCGTTAAGATTTTAAGGATTTCTTGGAATCAGCACGGCATCGATCGGAGCAATACTTGACTTCGTTCCAGTTCTTTTCCCACTTTTTTCTCCATGAAAAGGGCCTTTTGCAGACTGGACAAATCTTTTCGGGCAAATGTTCCTTTTTCATTTCATGCCATGCGGTTAGCTAAAGTGTGTTTTGCAAGAATTCGCTCAGCCTCCTTAACTATTTCAGGGTCTTTTTGAGCACTCCAAATCCTGACACGAGCTTCCGCGGCAGCTTTTTCTAAAGGAACCATCGGAAACGGGTAATCTTTTCCCAGAATAAAATTCAGACTTCTCTGCTCCATCTGAGTTAACTCCCAAGGAGTATGAATCAAAGTATCTGGTAAACTGGCAAGTTCCGGAACCCACTTTCGGATAAAAACGCCCTTGGGATCATGATCCTTAGATTGCTTCAAAGGATTGTAAATTCTAATGGTATTTATCCCGGTGACACCTGCCTGCATTTGAAGTTGAGGATAATGGATTCCCGGCTCAAAATCCAAAAACATCCTCGCCAAATGATCCGCCCCACTCTTCCAATCCTGGCTCAAATGATGGGTGAGAAAAGAAACCACCATCGCTCTCATCCTGAAATTAATATATCCTGTCTCCCTGAGACATCTCATACAAGCATCCACCAAGGGATAGCCAGTTTGACCATTTTCCCAAGCCTCAATCCAGTCTTTGCGTTTCTGATATTCAAACTTCAAAAATCCTCGGTTAATGGGTTCAAACTCCATCCTGCATTCCATTTCAAATTTTTGAATGAAATGACAATGCCAGCGGAGGCGGGATTGGAAATTTGTGAAATTGCGTTTTTGAAATCCTGATTTAGATTTTTGTTCGGAGTTTTGGTACACCTCACGAAGGGAGAGACATCCCCAAGCTAAGTATGGTGAGAGTCGGCTGCAACCTTTTCTACTGAGTTCGGGCTTGCTGATATGACGGCTGTAGTTTTTTACCCGCTTTTCCAAAAAGCTTTTTAGATACAATCTCCCTTTGGATTCTCCACCAGGCTGCATGGATGGATTTGGTTTTTTCCAGACTTC
>DATIAI010000328.1:0-9672 GCA_035458065.1 Algoriphagus sp.
ATTTCAAAACTCACTTAGAATGAGTACACAAAACCAGGAGTACCGACCAACCTGGTACAGCGGTGGGATGATTCAAAGAGCCACATTTGCCCATATGCTCAATTCAAGTCTTTCCAATACCATCAGCCAATCCAGTCACAAGCCTTCAAGTAGCGGAAGCAGCGGTTCCGGAGGTGGTGGATTTTCCGGTGGTGGCGGCGGCGGCGGGGGCGGCGGAAGTTGGTAAGCCTGCAAATTAATCTCTGGAATAAAAAAGTCTGAAATTTTAAACTAGAATTCTAACCAAACTACCCATGATACCTTTCAAACCACCTGGATATAATTCCCTTTCTCCCTATTTTATTGTCAATGATGCTCCTCGATTTGTTCAGCTCATGAAAGATCTTTTTGGTGCAGAGGAACTAAGAAAATACGAAGGGCCAGATGGGTCTTTGATGCATGTCGAGCTCCGATTGGATGATTCTGTCATCATGCTCAGTGAAGCCACAGCTGACTTTCCTGCCAATGAATTTTTGTTGCACTTTTATGTGAAAGACGCAAAAGCCACTTACAAAAGAGCTTTGGAACTGGGCTGCGAGGGATTACAGGAGCCTATTCAAAAAAGTGATCCGGACCTAAGGGGGATGTTTAAGGATTTCAACGGAAACGTCTGGTCCGTAGGAACCCAAACTTAATAATCAATCAAATCTGGTTGTTCAAACTTGCTTGGCAAGAATCACAATCTGCCCCAAATGGTAGGCCTCATGCTGAAGGATCCCTAGAATGTGCTCGTAGTAAGTCATCTGATTTGGCGGGTAATGGGAATCAAAGTCCCCTGTATTTACTTTCCTCAGGTATTCAAGCCATTGGTTATGGACAGACTCAAAGCGGTTCAATGTTTGATCCCAAGCCAGATCAGATGGATCTAAAATTGGTGAGATGTAATTGTTGGCCGGGGTTACTAACACTTGACCATTTATCCTTTGAAGGACATTGATTTTCCATTCAATCAGATGATTCACGATTTCCCAAATCGTATTGCAATTTGGAATTGGCCTGTTAAATGCTTGAGCTGCGGAGATTCTGGAAAGTGTCCCCTGAATTGTCACATCAATCCAGGGTTCACCATTATATAGCTTCTCGAATAAACTTACAATCCGGTCGGTCTCTTTCATTTTAGAATGAATTTACTTTTCACCAAAGTAAAAAACTAGTTTCAGAAATCTACTTCTGATAAAAAACTGCCCGCTTTAATCCATTTTCGCTTTAGAAATCAAGACCCTTTCTTTGATCTTTTCATTGTAAAAATAGGAAGCGATCCCAATTCCAAAAATCGGAATCATGACCAGCATTCCCGCATCAAAACCATTCACCATAAGATTAGAATAGACTGCTCCTATCAGATCAAAAAAGAGTCCTGCATAAGCCCATTCTCTGATTTTGGGGAATCCAGGCACAACCAAAGCAATACAGCCCAATAACTTGGCAACTCCGATAAATGGAATAAAATACTCCGGATATCCCAGCTTCTTGATAAACTCAACGGTTTCCGGCTCCATGATAATATCCGGAATGGCCGAAAAGGCCATGAATCCAGCAAAAAGAGCTGTACATATCCAGTAGATGATTTTGTCTTTTTTCATAACCTACTTATGACAATTCAGCATCCAGTTGATTCCATATCGATCCGTGAAGCTTCCAAAATAAGCTCCCCAAAACATATCTTGAAGTCCCATTGAAATCTTACCTCCGACTGAGAGCTCATTGAAAATCCGCTCTGTTTCTTCTCTGGATTCGGGTTCCAATTGGATATGCATATTATTGCCGGTAGCGACTGAAAATCCCATTTCCTTCGGAGCATCAGTACCCATAAGAATGTGGCCGCCAAGGATCGGTAATTCTACGTGTAAGACCATCTTTTTCACTTCTTCTGAAATTGGAGGTTGCCCGGGATCTTGAGGTACCTGCTCGAATCGCTGTATACCGCCGATAAATTCTGTCCCGAAGACTGTTTTGTAAAAGTTAAAAACCTCTTCAGTGTTTCCCGGAAAATTGAGGTAGGTCGAGACCCTGCTTTTGTGATCCGTTCGTTTTTGTTTTCGCAGATAAAACTGGGCTTTGATGTATTCATCCAGGTTTTCAAGTCCCATCGTGAAGCCTTCTTTGAATCCCATCTGAATGATTGTTTCCAGATCTGAAAGGTTTTCAAATCCCAATTCAATATCGACTATTGTACTATCGCCATCCTCTTCCCGGAATTGATTAATCCAATCCACTTTAGGTTTGGTCTCATCTGCGATGGCAGCTTCATCACAAAATGCGTCATAGCCAGAATAGCTCTTCATAGGAATGATTTTGCTATACTCAAAAAAGCACCATTGCCCTTCTCCATCCGGTCCGACCATATTGTAAAGCCACCGGCCCCCTTCCTTAAAATCAAGGTATTTCGTCTCTGTTTTCCAAGGTTTTGGTGCCCACCAAAGATCCAGGATTTCCGGATCGGTCCAAGCTGCCCAGACCAAATCCAGGGGAGCTTCAAAACTTCTGCTTACATTGATTTTCCGGTTCTCTTTGTCAACCAGAAAGTCAAACAAAATGGCTTTCTTCATTTTTTCTTCTGTTTAAGTTGAATTAATACTTGATCTAACTGCTCAAAACGTTTGGCTATCAATTGCTTGAATTGTTCCAGCCATTTTTCGATTTCCTTCATCTTATCCTGCTGTAAGTGATAATAGATCTCCCTTCCTTTTTGCTCCTGAGTCAAAAGCTCACATTCGGTCATCACCTTAATATGCTTTGAAACCGCCTGTCTGCTGATGTCAAACTGTTCAGCAATAGCATTAGGTGTCATCGCCGTTACAGCAAGCATCAGGATAATTGCTCTCCTGGTCGGATCTGCCAAAGCCTGAAATACATCCCTTCTCATCTTCTCCTTTTTTTAATATGTCCGAATCAAATCTTTATTTGAAACCGTTCGGTTGCTAATGTAATTACGAAACCAATCAGTTGCAAATATTTTTCATTTTTGAAATGGAAGAATTGGAAAATGGCATTAAAAAGATGTTCTTTTTTACCAAATCATACCTGGGGATCAGCCCAGGGAGATTTTTAAAATCTCAAAAGGTTAGGAATTTATTTAGGCGTTTAACTAAAAAAAAGAAGTCAGCAAAAAGCGAATTGGGTACAACTCTTAGTTTAGAAATTCAAACAGTCTTTATGTTTTTAAAAAAATCACCCTTAAAAAGAGCAATTAATAGGTTTATTTCACCTTTTCGAAAAACTATTTTGTAAAAAAGCTCTGAAAATCAATTTTTTACTTTTTATACAGTTAGCTTTATTGCGGCAAGTTGCCATATCAACAATTTTAAATTTTACCAATGAATACTGGAACAGTAAAATTCTTCAACGAAGCTAAGGGATTTGGCTTCATCGTTGACAATTCCTCAAAGGAGGAAATTTTTGTGCACGTTAGTGGTCTGATTGACAAAATCCGCGAAGGTGACACCGTTACCTTTGACACCGAACGTGGCAAGAAAGGAATGAACGCAGTAAATGTTAAGGTAGCATAAGCTTCCTGATATTTTAAAGATAGAATTCTCGGCCCAGGCTGTTTGGGGATACAAATCTCAAACTCTTCAAGTCGGTCCCGATCTCGGGATATAAATCGAATAATTCAAGCCTTTTTCTGCTTGCTTTGGACTCTTCAAACGGAGTAGTCTGTAATGGAGTAAAGAAGCTTAGAAATCATCCCTTTGGATAGTTTTTGATTTGGACATGTTTTAAAGGGCTGGCTTTTCTAAGTTCAATTCCACCGGTTAAGACCGGAGATTTATCAGTTCATAATTCTTTTGGATTATGAACTGATTTTTTTTGTGCCTTAGCGAAGTTTACCTTGGAGGAAGGAAGTCTCTTTTTTAAAGAAAAACCAAAGATTTTCAAGAAATGACTTCTGGGGAATTAGGTAAATTGAATCAATCAACCCAAATCACTACAAAAACCTATGCCTAGTGTTTTATCAAGAACATGATTAACTTCAATCCAAGGAAGTTCTAAACCCGAAATAATTAAACTATAAGCTATTCCAGTCCTATGAAAATCAAACCAACATTTATCATCCTGTTGGCAGTATTTACAATTTATTCCTGTACTGCCAATTTCTCCTCCAATGAATCCGACAACCGGATTTCAGACGAACGAGATCTGGAGGAAGTGACACACCTAAAAGTGAGCGGAATATTCAATCTCTACCTATCTCAGGGAGAAAAACCATCCCTTAGAATCGATGGAAATGAAGACCAGATTAAAAAACTAAAAACAGTCCAAAATGGAGAGGTTTTAGAATTGAAATTTGATGAAATAAAGAACAATGTTTTTTCGGATTCCAGACCTGATGTTTACCTGACTTTGGGTCAATTGAAGCAATTGGAATTTGACGGAGTCGGAAACATCAAGACAGAGGATGTCTTCAAAGTGGGTGAAATCATACTCAAAGGTGGCGGAGTTGGAAATATTCTCCTTCAATTTGAAGCGAGAAAAATTGATGCACAGTTTAACATGATGGGCAATATGACTTTGGAAGGCAGTGCAAATGAAATCGATCTTTCAAATGAAGGAATCGGAAATATCGATGCTACTAAATTGATGGCTCAAACAATGACTCTGAACAGTTCCGGAATTGGCAAAGTAGCCGTACACTGCACCGGAGACCTTTCAATTACAGTTAACGGAATCGGTGCTGTAAGCTATACCGGCAATCCCAATGTAATCAAAGAAGAAATCAACGGAATCGGCAAGGTGACCAGAAACTAGCATTTGCCTTCATCCAAAAGTTCCTAGATGTTGCAGGAATTGTTGGATGATTTCCAGATCACTTCCGAATCGGTGATTTCATCAGCAGAAATTCCTTCCGATCCGATTGTTCCTAAAGTATTTCCGCTGCAATCGTAAACTGGAACAACCGAGTTACAAAATGGACAGCAATTTTTAAGCATAAAGACCGTCTGGGAATTATACGTCCCCATGCTTATGAAAGTATATTCCCTACCAATCTCGAATTGTTCGGTTTCGGCAATCAGTTCCTGCAGCCAAGGCAGATTCAGTACGTTATCCACGTTGCACGCCTGAATCGGATCAGAATCCTCTGAACAGGAAAAACTAAAACAAATAAGTAAAGCGAAAATGTAGATGTAGTTTTTCATAAAAGTGAGAATTTAAAATCAGGACGAACAACTTGTACGGCTTGTTACAGGTTTAAAAAAACTTCTAACTTTTAAATTGAGCTTTTCCACTAGCATTCAATTTAAGTTGGTTTTCTATAAACCATTTTAAGTCAACTGTCCGAAAGTCAACAAGGTGTTGTTTGGATCCAGTACTGCAAATTCTTTGGTTCCCCAAGGCTTCGTTTCCAAAGGACCGTTCGGGTGAATTGCTACACCTCTCTGTTGATAATCAGCATACAACTCTTCAATCCCTTTTTCCAACCGGATGTAAATCATGGCATAATTAGTCATTGGATCCAGGTCCACAAACCTGAAAAAATGAAGTTCCGCAGGTCCTTTTTTCATGATCAGATAATCAGGATACCTGCTTTGGGTTGAGAATTGGAGTTTGGTTTCAAAAAAAATCCGGGTTTCATCCAGATCCTTAGCTGGTAACTTGGGAATGATGTGAAATGGAATATTCATAACCTGATGAGGATAAAGTTTAGCTTAAGTTCTGAAAAAGAAAGATAAGATTCGGTTGGAACAAAAAACTTTTAAAGCACCTTCATCAGGATAAGCTGCCTTTCTTGGAGAGATTCATTTTGTTTTCTCCACTTTTCCCATGATTTTAGGGTAATGTCCACCCCCAACCATCTCGATGCTGTTCGGCTCAATTTCTCTCAAGGAGATTTACTTTTACTCAATCTGGCGTTGGCCCTGATCATGTACGGTGTAGCACTGGATCTGAGGTGGGAAGATTTTCGCTACTTGGTCAAAAATCCAAAAGGCTTTTTCTTGGGGGTCTTTTCCCAGTTTCTATTTCTTCCTTTTTTGACATGGGTTTTAATTTCTTTGATCAAGCCTCCCCCTAGTGTGGCTTTGGGAATGTTTTTAGTAGCAGCCTGCCCGGGGGGAAATGTTTCCAATTTTCTAACCAATTTGGCTAAAGGCAATACGGCTCTTTCGGTGAGTTTGACAGCATTTTCTTCTGTATTGGCCATTTTCATCACCCCTTTGAATTTTGCTTTGTGGGCGGGATTCTATGAGCCAACCTCTCTCCTGCTTAAAGAAATCAGTCTGGATATCTTGGATGTCTTTTTTAGTGTGGGAATCATCTTAGGAATCCCCTTGATTTTTGGGATTATCACCCATCAAAAATTGCCTGAGTTTGCAGAGGTTGCTTCAAAAATCCTTAAACCTTTAAGCATTTTCATTTTCGCAATCTTTGTAATTCTGGCCTTTGCCGGAAATTTTAAGATTTTTCTTCAATACATCGGAGTCATTTTTCTCTGGGTTTTAGCGCACAATTTTACCGCTTTAGCAGCTGGTTATCTTACAGGAAAACTTGGGAGACTGCCTATAGCTGATGTAAAAACTATCACGATAGAGACTGGAATTCAAAATTCCGGCTTGGGGCTGGTATTGATTTTTACTTACTTTGAAGGCCTCGGAGGTATGGCCATCATTACTGCCTGGTGGGGAATCTGGCACCTAATCTCAGGAATGACAATAGCTGCGTTTTGGAAAAAAACCACATGAAATCGAGCACAACCCTTTCGTCCAACAGAGCGATACCTATCCACTTTGACAGATTCTCCCGGATTATAACCACATGAAGAACCTTGTAAATGCCATTTTAAGATTACTTGTGAAAGTTGCGCTGCATGGCTATTTCAAAAAAATCATCGTCGAAGGCAAGGAAAATATTCCCAAAAACCGTCCGGTGATAGTGGTGGCCAATCATCAGAATGCCCTGATTGACCCGCTTCTTTTAGCTACCCATACCAATCTTAATCCTTGGTTTTTGACCCGTGCGGCTGTGTTTTCTAATCCAATTGCTGCCAAGCTCCTTCATTTCATTAGGATGCTGCCGGTTTATAGGCTACGGGATGGGTTTTCTACAATTCAACAAAATCAGCAAACCTTTGACGATACCTTCGAAGTGCTGCGCAAAAATGGCGCTGTAGTCATCTTTGCTGAAGGGACTCATAGTCTCGTTAGGAACCTGAGACCTTTGAGCAAGGGCTTTACTCGGATGGCTTTTGGATTGAAGGAAAAATACCCGGAATTGGAACCGGTGATTTTACCCGTAGGATTAGGATTCAGCGCACACATGAGATCCGGAAGCACAGTCAGAATCACTTTTGGAAAGGTAATCCCTGTAGATATGCCCTCTTCGCAATCCGGAAAGCTGACTAAGGGAGTTGAAAATGCGCTTCGGTCAATATTGGTTGACATTCCAGATGAAGGCTATGAAAAAACCCTTGCCCATCTAATAGAACATGAAGTTGACCTTTCTTCAAAAAAAGAAGTTGACTACTTTCTGGAAACCGGCAAAGTCCTCAATCCTGTGGGATCTGCAAATGGTTTGGGAAATAAACTCATGAAAATTTTTCACTTCCCTTTATACTGGCTTTGGCTTTTAAAGAAAAGGAGTATCGAAGACATTGTTTTCAGCTCGACCTGGAAGTTTTTGATTGGATTTACATTGGCATTGCCATGGTACTTTTTCCTGCTTTGGCTGACAATGGATACTTCAATAGGTACTTGGGGGCTGACATTTTTGATCTTGGCATGGATCACGCTTTGGAAAAATCAGAATCCTCAGGAGTAATCTTCAATTTTTTCACAAACCGTCCGCCAAAAGAGGCTTTATCAGATTGAAACAGTAATTGAATTGCTAAATTATCTGTGGTAATCTGTGACTTCAGTGAGAGATAATCCTCTTTTCACTGGTTCAAAAAAGATTGGACAGAAACCAAATAATCTTTGGCTTTGTTTTTAACTTTGAGTAAGAATAAAAAACCCAAATTTAACTATGACCCAAGATTTCCTTCCCCTCAATGGGACAGACTACGTAGAGCTGTACGTCGGCAATGCCAAACAAAGCGCGCTTTACTACCAATATGCTTTTGGATTTGAACTGATCGCCTATTCAGGTCCCGAGACCGGAGTCCGCGACCGTGCTTCTTACGTCTTGAAGCAGGACAAAATCCGTCTGGTACTCACCTCCCCTCTCAGTGCAGGTCATCCGATTGCCGAACATATCCGAACACATGGGGACGGAGTAAAAGTCCTCGCACTTTGGGTGGATGATGCTGAAAAATCATGGTACGAAACCACTTCAAGAGGCGCGGAATCTGCCTCAAAACCGGAAATATTCAAGGATGAGTTTGGCGAAGTCAAAGTAGCATCCATCAAAACCTATGGCGAGACGATCCATACTTTCGTAGAAAGAAAGAATTATAACGGAGTTTTCCTTCCAGGCTACAAGCCGAGAAAAAGCACCTACAAAAACGAAGGAATCGGACTGAAATACATTGATCATTGCGTAGGTAATGTGGAGTTGGGCCAAATGAACCGATGGGTTGAATTCTACGAAAATGTGATGGGATTTAAGCTTCTTTTGACTTTTGACGATAAGGACATATCCACTGAATATTCTGCGCTGATGTCCAAGGTGGTCTCCAATGGAAATGGCTACATCAAGTTCCCGATAAATGAGCCTGCAGAAGGAAAGAAGAAATCACAAATCGAGGAGTATCTGGACTTTTATGGTGGACCTGGAGTGCAGCACATGGCCATTGCCACGGATGATATTTGCCATACCGTGAGTGAACTGAGAAGACGTGGGGTGGAATTTCTAGAAGTTCCTGCCTCCTATTATGATGATTTGCTGGATCGGGTAGGAAAAATCGATGAAGATATCGAACCCTTAAAAAATCTCAACATCCTAGTGGACCGGGATGAAGAAGGATATTTGCTTCAGATATTCACTAAGCCAGTGCAAGACCGCCCAACCTTATTCTTTGAAATCATTCAAAGAAAAGGTGCAAAATCTTTTGGAAAAGGAAACTTCAAAGCCCTTTTTGAAGCCATCGAGCGAGAACAGGCTTTGAGGGGAAATCTTTGACCTCCAAGGCAATAAAATATTTTACCATTTAAAAGACGGTCAGAGCGTGGAGTTCTGACCGGTTTTTTTTATCCTTTTATTTCCGGGCAAAATGAGCTAATTTTTTATAAATCCCAGCTCTATGAAAACGCTTTTCAACATCGTCAGCCAAACAGTGAAGGGTGGAATTTTCTTTCTCCTTCCGATAGTAATTATTGTCCTTTTATTTGGAAAGGCCATGTCAACAGTTAAACCTGTGGCGGAAAATATTCGAGAACAGGTTCATCTGGAGTTTCCGTTTTTAGCCTTGATCATCTCGCTGCTAATCCTCTTGTTCATCTGTTTTTTGGCAGGATGGGTTGCAGGAAAAGGAATGGGCAAGACAATGATCAATTGGCTGGAAAATAATCTTCTCGACCTATTTCCAGGCTATCAGTTGATGAAATCCACAATGGAAACCAAAGTAGGAAACATCTCTGAAAAGGAATTTCCTGTAGTGCTAGTCCCAGGGGATGGATGGCAGATTGGTTTTCAGGTGGAAGTTTTGCCAAACGAGGAAGCAGTAGTATTTATTCCCTCTGCCCCAAATGTTTGGGAAGG
>DATIAI010000329.1:0-4041 GCA_035458065.1 Algoriphagus sp.
CTGATGTGGGATTTGACTCTGGATTTCCTTGCAATCTGAAAACCCTTCCAGAAACTCACAACCGCCGCGGGTGCTACCAAAAACCAAACATAATAGGGATACTCGTATCCAATCTTATCCAAAGTAAAATGTCCAAAATTGCAGATCGCAATCACCCAGCCCCAAAGCCGCATTTGAAACCCGCCATCTCCGGCTGTTTCCCTTTTTGCCCTGTTGATCATCTCCGTGATCAAAGCCAGGGATTCCTTATTACTCAATTCTTTTTCCATGATGTTGATTTTAAAAGATCGAACGTGACAAATATAAATAGGTTTACTTTATAAACTAATTTACAACAAATTATTTTCTGAAATTATTTTGGTCCTTCTTAACTTGAACCAACCGAAAGCCAGCCTCATGAAATCGAGCATGGCGAGGCCGACACATACTCGGATCCCCCGAAAGCTGTTGGGCCACCATGCGAGATTCTCCCGAAGAAAAATCGGGACAGGCTTTCTGACCTTAAAAAATCAATAATAAACAGATGAAAAATATTTTTGACCCCCTCGTTACAGCCGAACTCATCATCCGGATCAATCAACTAAAACCCGAAACCCCACCACTTTGGGGAAAAATGGCAGTTGACCAAATGCTAGCCCATTGCTCGGTGGCTTATGAAATGGCATTTACCAACAAGCATCCCAAGCCCAATGCCTTCATGCGCTTGCTTTTGAAAGCGTTTGTAAAAAATGGAGTGGTCAACGAGGTACCCTATGCCAAAAGCATCCGAACAGCTCCTGCTTTTATCATCAAAGACAGGAAGAATTTTGAAGAAGAAAAGGCAAGATTGATCAAATACCTCGAGCACACAGTTGCTCTGGGTCAGGATCATTTTGAAGGTAAAGAATCCCTTTCATTCGGCCCGATGACTGCCAAGGAATGGAACAACCAATTCTACAAACACTTGGATCACCATTTGACTCAATTTGGAGTCTAGCTATTGTTAACAGAAATCAAGGTATTTACCTTTTTTTAAAATTTTCTTGCCCTAAAAGAATAGGAATCTTAATTTAAAGCATGATTAAATTCAAATTCCTCCTTCTGTTTTTACTTAATCTCGCAGCGGTTATACCCCTCTTTTCCCAAACCAAAAATCTGGAATTGGCGCATTGGGAAGCATTAATAACTCGGCAGCTAACCTATCCGAAAGAAGCAAGACTTGCTAAAAAGGAAGGAATTGTGGCCATCTCTCTCCAGACTGATCTTACGTCCAACCTCACTGAGATCAAACTGGAAAAGCAAGCCGGCCCCTTATTTGACGAGCAATCCTTAAAAGCCGTGGAAAATGTCAGAGATCTTTGGACTGATGATATGATTGCCGATCGAAAGCCAGGCGAAAGTTATCTTTTGGTTTTCAATTATTTCATTGCCAGTGAGGGCAACACCAAACAAGAACGGATCAAATCAGCAATGAATTTGATCCAGAAAGGAAAGCCTGAAAAAGCCCTGAAAATCGCCGAACGGATGGTGAATGAAAATCCTTATGATGTCACCGGGCTTCAACTTCGTTCACAGATCAATCGTCAATTGGGTGAGGAAGAAGCCGCGACCTCAGATCTACTTGCCTATCAAGAATTGAGTGAGAAAGTACTTACACAAATAGATATCAAGGTTTATCAACAGGTGACTACGCGGGTAGTCACAGGAAGTCTTCCCATTCGTTGAAGTGGTTTTCAGGAATAATTAAATTTGTTTGGACTAATAGCGTTCGGCTTGAATGGAAGATGTCGAGAAGTGTCGAACAGAGGAATGATTTCCTGCTTTTCGAGATTCTCCCGAATAAACCTAACTCTGACACACAACCCTTGGAAAGGCCAACTGATCATAAAAAACCCACTATCAAAAAATGAGAAATTTTCTTTTACTTCTTCTAAGCATTGTTACTTTGAATTTTGCCTGCAACAAGCCTGCAGATAAAGTGGCTGTGGAAGAGGTTGTTTCTACACCTCAAACCGCGGAAGAAATCGCCCCGGAAGCAGTCACCGGAGCTACCCATCATACAGGAGACAACTCACAAACGTCGGTGGATTGGCCGGGAACCTATTTCGCCACGCTGCCCTGTGGGCATTGTGAAGGAATCGAGACCTGGATCACACTCAAAAGCAATGGAACCTATGAGTACAAAACCAACTATCTAGGACTGAATGATGCCCGGGAGGAAATTTTTACCGGAAAATTCTCCTGGGACGCAGCGGGTGGTATCGTGGTTTTTGAAGGTTTAATCGGCGACTATCCGGGTAAGTTCAAAGTTGGAGAAAACCAAATCTGGTACTTGGATGTTGAAGGCAAGAAAATAGATGGTGAACTGGCTGACCGCTACATTCTCAAAAAGAAATAAGGCTATTTAAACCTCACAATCTTCCCATGCGCTTTGGAGGTCATCTCATGCGGGATAGATTCTGTAATTTCCCGGAAAAGCAATTCCACCAATTTTTGCTTTAAGAAGCTTCTGTTCAAAATAATACTTACTTCACGGGTTGGAGCCGTTCCGGCAAATGGTCTGAGCCTTCCCTTCTCTTCCTCAGAAAGTTCATGAGTAGCCAGTTCCGGAAGCATAGTCATTCCTTGATAGCGGTTGACCATATTTCTCAATCCTTCCAAAGACCCGCTTTCATAATGGAAGTTTTTGTGACCTCCACTCTTCTGATCACAAAAATTAATCACTTGATCTCGGAAACAGTGTCCTTGCTGCAAAATCCAAAGATCTTCGGACTTGATCTGGCTAGGATGGATTTCTTTCAACTGAAGTAAGGGGTGATTTTTGGAAAGGTAGGCGTAGAATTTTTCATAAAACATCGGCTTCTCCAAAATCCCGGTTTCGTCTAGCGGAGTTACTACGATTCCAAGATCCAACTCATCATTCTTCAATCGCCTAACTATTTCCTCGGTGACCATTTCCTGCACGTCCAATTTCACATTCGGGTATTTTTCCAAAAACTTCCTGATAAAAAGGTGCAAAAGATATGGCGCCAAAGTCGGAATGATGGCTAATTTGATCGTACCCGAAATATCACCTTTCAATTGGGCGACCAACTCCATAATACCCTTGCTTTCGGAAACGACTTTTTTTGCCTGCCCGATTATTTGCACTCCAATTTCGGTCGGGATTACTGGCATTTTGCTCCGGTCAAAAAGAATCACTCCGAGCTCTTTTTCAAGTTTGCCAAGCTGGGCACTAAGCGTAGGTTGGGTAACAAAACAAGATTCAGCGGCATTACCAAAGTGTCTGTGTTTATCGACTGCAATCAGGTATTCGAGTTGTTGAATAGTCATTAAATGTGATTAAAATTTGTTTTTCGTTTACCACATGGAACGCCCTAGATAATTATATTCCCGGGCAAGAAAGCTTTCACACGGGCATTTCAATAGAATCTATCTATGAAGGTAACCAAAGAACTAGAAGAATGAGTTCGTAGCCCTCTCCATTTTTTACCATTAATTGCCTTTGATCAAGCCCTTTGATGATTTAGTCAAATAAACGTGCTGAAATTTTCCTTCCCTGCCTAAAAAAGGTAATTTATTCCTTCTATTTCACTGAAAACCAATAACCCAAAATCAATTCCATGAGTAATTCCTCATTTTCCAGAAGAAAGTTTCTTGGCGCCAGCCTACTGACTACAGCTGGTCTCAGCCTTCTTCCCGAATTAAGCTTTGCATCGACTGCCAATCCGGTTTTCAAAATTGCACACGAAAGAGTCCGGTTGGGCTTCATCGGAGTCGGAAGGCAGGCGATGGGCTTGTTAAACAATTTCATGAAAATCCCGGGAGTGGAAGTTGTGGCAGGCGCAGATGTTTATGCGATCAAGCGGGATAGATTTGCGCTCCGCGTTCAGAAAAACCTTTCAGAGGCTGGAAAACCAAATTCAGTACCCAAACTTTATGAAGATTATAGGGAGCTTTTGGCCAATCCAGAAGTGGATGCCGTAGTCATTGCCTCTCCCGACCATTGGCATGCCCTCATGGCGATCGATGCCTGCAAAGCCAAAAAGGACATTTATCTGG
>DATIAI010000330.1:0-2099 GCA_035458065.1 Algoriphagus sp.
ATAGGGAGTATAGCGCAATCTTGGAATGACACAAATGAATTTCTTGTCTTCCAGGCCGGCTTCAGTCAAGAATTCTTCGGCCAAAGTGTCATTTTTAATATCCATGAAAAAAGTCGCATCCGGGGCAAACTGGATGTGATCTCCTTCAATACCTGCTTTTCTGAGATGCTCAATAGAGATCGTTTCGCGGGTGTAAATGAAGCTTGCTTTTTTCAGAATACTCTGATGATATTCACTTGGACTCTGAAGTGTAGTACCAAAAACCCCAAAAGGTTTGTCAGTATTTTTCATCCAAAACGACAGATTATCAGCACCAACCAATAAGGGTCCTGACCCATGTACCATCAAATCCGCCTGCTTCAGAGCAGCCATAATCTCAGGATTATCCACGTTTTTATCTTTGTCGACATTTCCATAAATGATTTCCACCTTCGGGAAATTCTTTTTCAGAAGTTCGCCAACTTCAGTTCCCTTGCTTTTTTTCCAAAGAATGATTTTGGCATCTGGTAAATAGGTTTCAAATACATTCAGTAATCCCGGAGTATGGGCGATGTCACCGATATTTACATCCTGCCAACCGGAGACCAAAAGGATAGTTTTAACAGATTTTAGCTTCTTGGAAAAGCCTGAAAATGGATTGATGAAACCTGCTAAAGCCAGCAGACCTGCATTCTTTATTAGTTCTCTTCTTGATAGATTTTTCATGTGTTTATAATTGTTTTTTAGCGGTCACATGGAATCTTCGCACCTGATTTCTGTAAGGCAGATAGATTAAAATCATTCCTCTGTGTTTCGCTTGAAGTCATGCTCGATTTCATGAGTCGTTCAGATAGGGGTAATCAGGCATGCGGTTGCCCGCATGCCCATTAAGTTAAACAGGGTGGATTAGGATCCTGGATATCCGGGATTTTGAGGAATCTCGACTAAATTGTTGGCGTCTATAAATGCCTGTGGAATAGGCCAAAGCTCATGATAGGGCTGTATGGTGGTTTTGGACCGGGCATTGTACAATTTGGTTCGCTCATATAGTTTATTCAGCCTCACCAAAGTCCTTCTTCTCGGCTCCTCAATGATCAGTTCTCTTGCTCTTTCATCCAAAATAAAATCAAGGGTGACATCAGAAGCCCCAATCTGATATGCATTTGCCCGCCGTCTTACTGTATTAAGATCAGCTGCCGCATTTGCCAAATCACCTTTGTGAAAGTAAGCCTCTGCGCGGAGAAGATAGGTTTCCGACAACCGCATTCTGATTTTGTCATTGGAAGTCCTACCGGAATTTGCCCCTGCTGGAAATTCTCCCTCTACTTTTCGGATCATCGGGAAGAATACCCGAAGGGTGTCCACAGCTATTGTGCTTGGTGTTCCATCCGGATTAGCGGCATAAAGTTTCCCTCCTGGACCTTTTACGGTCTTATACTCTTTGCCAAAAAATTCAGAGTTTGGATTATTCACAAACCATTTTCTGCGGATGTTATGAGGCGAATTTCTAATATCGTTTGGATCGTTCCAGATTTGATAATGGAAATAATCCGTTCCTCTGTTTCCGCCCTGAGATCTTCCCAGGCTGTCAGATACAAGAAGCGCATTTTTATTGTTTTTGTCCCGGGCATCCTCAAATTTTGGACCCCACCAGCGGATATGCGTATTTTCCATTTCCCCGCCTCCTTGGGTCCCGAATTCATATTGGACTACCCAGATGGTCTCCAGGTTGCCAGAAGCGCGGTTTTGCTGGTTGGTCCAGAACAGATCAGAATATACATCACCCGGGCGCGAAAGGTCACCAAATCTCTGGGTCATAAGCTTGTATTCTCCCGCTGTTCCATCGATAACAGATGACGCTGCAGCGATCGACTTGTCATAGTAAGAGGCATCTCCAGTTTCCTGGCCCAAGCTGATGTACACTTCTGATAACAGGTGAAAACCTGCAGCTCTGAAAATCCTCCCATTTGAATCCGCTGAACCGTTGACGATTGGTAAGTACTGGACCGCAAACTCCAAGTCTTCTCTGATAAAATTCAATACCTCCAGCCGTGATGCTCTTTCAAAATCAAACCGGGGTTGTGCCAGCTCCTCAGAAATAATAGGCACCCCGCCAAACA
>DATIAI010000331.1:0-2291 GCA_035458065.1 Algoriphagus sp.
CAAACCATTTACACTGCTAGTTATACTATGCATGTTTGGAGCGTTGGAAGGCATGACCCAGACCAAATATGTCATGTCCCCTTCACCGGAATTTAAAGTGGAGGGCGGATCAAGTTTACACGATTGGTCTATGGTCAGCCCATCAGGCACTGGTGAGGGATTATTTTTTCTCGAAGGTGGTAAGTTCAAGTCAGCTAAAAGTCTCAGCCTCAGTTTTCCAGCAGAAACCCTGAAAAGTGGTACCAAAGGCCTCGATAATAATGCATACAAGGCACTTAATACAGGGAAATACAAGGAAATAAAATTTGCCCTCAAACAATTGACTGGTATTGGGGACGGATTTGTGGCCAAAGGCGATCTGACTATCGGAGGTGTCACAAAGCCTGTAAGCTTCCCAGTCAAACTTAGCACGGTAGGCAACAAACTGACCTTTGACGGGAGTTTCGAAACCAAGTTGACTACCTTTTCTATCACTCCTCCAACCGCTCTTCTAGGCACAGTAAAGACCCATGATGATATAAAAATTTCATTTAAATCAACATTTCACCCGGTTCTCTAAACTAACTCTTTATGAAAAAATATTTATTTTCCTCATTACTTGCCGTCGGTATTTCAGCCACAGGTTTGGCGCAGGGATTACAGCGAGATGTCCAATATTGGAGACCTTACGATCAAAGAGGTGTCAATATTTTTGAAACTGGTAAAGTGGATTCCGTAGCTTTTGAAGGGGTCAAAGTGAGAATTGGCGGTCACTTTGCGCAGCAGCTTCAAAGTCTTAGTCACGAAAACACTGCCTCCGAGGTGCTGAATCCAAATGGCGTAAACCTCAATCAACTGATAGAGATAGGAGCAGGAAGTAACCTGGCTACTGCCAACCTCAATATCGATGTGGAATTGATGGATGGGGTGCGATTGAATCTGATCACTTACCTTTCTTCCCGACACCACCCCGAATCATGGGTAAAAGGCGGCTACCTTCAGTTTGACAAACTGCCTTTTCTTGGAAATCCAGAGTGGTTTTCGAAGTACTTGACATTGAGAGTTGGTCACATGGAGATAAACTATGGAGATGCCCACTATCGAAGAACAGATAATGGCAATGCGATGTACAATCCTTTTGTCGGAAACTACATCATGGATGCTTTTACAACTGAGGTTGGGGGTGACTTGACATTCCAAAGCAACGGGTTTTTGGTAGTAGGTGGATTGACAGGTGGAGAAATCCAAGGAGGGGTTACCAGTCCAAACAGTAGAAAGATCTCCCTTTTGGGTAAAGTCGGTTACGACAAGCAGGTTTCTGAAGACCTTCGGGTACGATTGACAGGGTCGGTTTATACCACCTCCGGGTCAGCAAGAAATACACTTTACGGAGGTGATCGGGCGGGTTCCAGATATTACTTGGTGATGGAAAATACGCTAGCCACGACCTCAGCAAATTTTACTTCAGGAAGAATCAATCCCGGCCAGACTGATAAAGTCACTGCAATGGTTTTCAATCCTTTCTTCAAATTCAAAGGATTGGAATTCTTTGGCAACTTGGAACAATCCAAGGGAAAAGCTTCAAATGAAACGGAGGACAGAACCTGGAATCAGATGGGAGCAGACTTGGTTTATAGATTTGGTCAAGGTGAAAAATTCTACCTCGCCGGTAGGTACAACCAGGTGGACGGAACGCTGGCAGGAAGTGGACTGGAAATTACCATTGATCGCACACAGATAGGTGGCGGCTGGTTTATCTCCAAAAACATCCTCGCCAAGCTGGAATATGTGACCCAAAATTACAAAGGATTTGCGGCCAGCGATATCCGAAATGGGGGCACATTCAATGGTTTAATGATCGAGGGAGTCATAGGATTCTAAACACTACAATGATGAATGTCCTAATTCTACTTCTCGGGATTCTATTCTTTTCGGAGGATCAAGAGCGAAAAGACCTGATCATTTTCGAACAGAAAATCCAAGTGAGTGGCTCTACTTCCCTTGGAAGATTCAATTGCGATTTTTCGCAGGTAGGTAGGACAGATACACTTTGGCTGAATTCATCACAATCCAAGCGCACCCTGGAATTCCTGATTCCTATAAAAAGTTTTTCCTGTGGAAATTTCATGCTCAACAATGATTTTCGATCTACGCTAAAAGCTGACCAGTACCCTTTTGCAAAGGTTGTTGTTAAGAATTTCCGGGAAAAATCGGGCACAATTCTATGTCATCTAGCCTTGGATTTGGTTGGTCAGCAGCTGGAGTATCCGGATTTTATTTTGGAAAAACATATTTTGGGTTGGAGCGGAAAG
>DATIAI010000332.1:0-2708 GCA_035458065.1 Algoriphagus sp.
AGAGGAAAATATGAAGCGATTCTGAATGAGAGGTTTATACAGCTAGATCTTGATCGATAGGAGATTTGATCAGGAATTGAAATAACCATCTAAAAAACAGTATGCTTTGGATCTTCATTTGGGGTTATCCCAGCAACCGAAAATGATGTTCAAAAATCAGTTGAGGCCGGAAAAACCCCCTTGTGATTTTTTCTGCCGAGGTGTTACCACATTATGCGAAAGGAAAAAGAAAAAGGATCGAAAAATAGAAAGTGTATTGGACCAATCTCCAACATCTTTAGACCTTGGGATCCGAATTTTGGATTGCCGGATTTGTGAAATTGCTTCCATAAATACTTTTTAAAGCGTTTATTGATCATTCTTTAAGTCAAAAAAAACACTGATTTTTTCAATTTTTACTAAAAAATACCCCGTACTGGGTATTTTTGTCAGGGAAGTAATTTCTAATTTTGGGTAGTACCAAAATTTTTATGACATGTCCGTCACAGCCCCGAGTTATATTTCCAGTCCCGTTCTTTTTTTAGGCAAAAATGGGACAGTTTTTAATCCTAGAATGGTTCATTCTGAATACTGGAATGGATATGGGAACCCACTGACTGGCCTTCCAAATTCCAGGGTTAAACTGAAAATCAATTCCGCCAAAAAAAGACTTTTAGCTAAACTGAGCTCTCAGGCTCTTCAGTTGAACAAGGAAGACAATCTCATTCCAGAGACAGAAGAAACCAAAGACTTCAGAATAGATTATATGCCGCTCTGCTGTGAGGAAGATCTTGAAATGTATGCCGCATTCCAGGCTGAGGAAAAAAAGAATTATTCCAATAGCCCATTCTAGACAGAAGAGCTTTTCTTTAGGATTTATTCCTCTGCCTTCCTCATTTGGGTGATTCCATCGCCATTACTTTTTTGATCTAAAAGGGGTACTGGATGCATTGCATTGGTTTCCAATTCTTTTTGGATCCAAAAAATTGAATCAATGTCAAATTTTGGATAATGCTTTCCACTGGGACTGATAAATATCCTGCATGGGATATTTTATCGACCATTCCTGCTTTTTACTCCCGCCCAATGGACTGGATCAGGATAGAATTTTCTTTCCCTAACAATCCCCGAATCCCTTGATTTTTGATTTTCGATTGTATTTGCTGGGACCAATCATGATTTGGCACATAAGTCTTTATGGAGGATTTCCGAAAGGTTCAGTTCTTTCAGGCTGGGACTTTTATTGGATTGCCAAAATTCATTAGTTTTTACTACTCCCTGCTCCAGCTAAGTTAGCGGGGAGGATTCACACGAGGCAAGAGACTACGGCATAAAGCCCGCGCTCTTGCCTTTGCCGGTTTATTCCGTTTCCTCTTGCACTTAGTGCCTCCTGCCCGCAGGGACTGCTGTATCAGTTCATTTCTAACTAAAACCGTAAAGAAAAATGAAAGCTACAGCAAAAAAATCCGGCAAATCTATCCGTTCCACTGGACCAAAGGGACGGAAGAAAGAAAGCACAGCTACCAAAGCCTCACCAATCGATGTTTATGAGCGGTTTAACAATCTGATTATCGAGAAATTGGAACAGGGAATTATCCCTTGGCATCAACCCTGGAATGCGAAAGGAATTCCTTCCAACTACCTCACCAAACGACCCTACCATGGAATCAACCTTTGGGTGCTTTTGGCCTACGGACACGAATTGCCATTTTACCTGACATTCAAACAGGCCGAAAGTCTGGGAGGGAAAGTCAAAAAAGGAGCGAAGGCGATTCCGGTATGTTATTGGAATTTTGTCTATAAGCATAAAGAAACTGGAAGGACGATACCGGCTGAATTGGTCAGGGATTACCCGATTGATCAAATCATTAAAAAGAGCTTCCTGAAAGAATACAGGATTTTTCCCATCGAGCTTATCGAAGGAATAGAATGGGAAATTCCTGAAGTGGTTGAGAATTCCAAGATCCCGGTAATCGAGCGTTGTGAAGAGGTTTATGCGGAAATGCTAAATCCGCCCAAGGTGGTTCACCAGAAGGAGGAAGCATTCTACCATCCCCAACTGGATCTGATTAATATGCCACCTAAGCCTAGATTTAAGACGGCGGAAGGATATTATGCGGTTCTGTTTCATGAACTGGTGCATTCTACCGGAAGTGAAAACCGGTTGAACCGGCCCGGAGTGGCGGAAATGGATTATTTTGGCTCTTCCAAGTATTGCAGGGAAGAACTCATTGCCGAAATGGGAGCGGGGTACCTCTGCGGATATACGGGAATTGAGAATAACTGCCTGATTGAAAACCAAGCGGCTTACCTTCAAAATTGGATTGCGCAGCTCAAAAATGATAAGCAGCTTTTAATTGAAGCGGCATCCAAAGCCCAGAAAGCGGTGGATTACATTCTGATGACCTGTCCGTTTTGAGGGAAAGGGGAGAAATCCCCTTTTTTTGGTCAATATCGGTGAAGAACGATAGATTGCGTACTTAATTGTGCTGTTTTCCACTACTTGGAGTTTTTAAGGTATAAGTAAAACAAACGAACTCATTATTGCTGCACGTTGTCTAAAATGTAAGTCTTATAGGAGTTGGAAGGAGGGGAGAAGATACCGATTCGTCTTGCATTGAAATAAGATAGAGTACTATTCCAGATAATCCAATCATCATTCCCATAGGCATATTTTCGGTATCTAAATCGGATATAAAATCATCTAATTTTTCATTTGAGATTTTTGG
>DATIAI010000333.1:0-6116 GCA_035458065.1 Algoriphagus sp.
TGTAAAACCAGGTAAATGAGATAGATCAAAACCCACAAATCCACCAATTCTATTAGGGTTTGGGGTTTCCTTTTCCAGGAGAAAAAGACAATCGCCACTAATGTTACTAAGGAAAGGATTTTTGTCAACACACCAATGGTATTGTACCCCTGAATCCAAAATCCAACTTCCCGAAGCAAGTAATAAATTGAAGCATTGAATTCGAATTTTCCCTGATAGAGTTTGAGGCTTTCCAAGAAGTTAGTACCCGAAGCACTGACAAAAAACCATCCAAGACTGAGCATCAAGGCTAAAATAGCTCCTGCCCAAAAGAGCGTGTTCTTTTTTGTCTTATCGAAAAAAAACCAAGCTGGAAGCAGCATAAAAGGGAGTAATTTCATTCCCACCGCAAAGCCCCAAAATCCTCCGGAAAGCGGTTCGTTTTTCTTTTCAAATGCCAAAATCGAAGCCAATAGAAAAAGTAGAACCAGGCCCTCGAAGTGGAGATTTCCGGTAATTTCAAGAATAATGAGCGGATTGATCCAATACAACCAAAGCAGTTTTGTCGGCTTTTGAAAGGCATTGAAAACTTTAAGAAAAAGCATAAAAACCACGATTTCTCCCAAAACCAAAAGCAATCTTAGACTGATAATCCCATTGGCGATCAGTCCGCTGGAAGCATTTGCTGCTAGCCAAAAAACGCCTTGGTTCATCGGAGGATAGACTGAATAATATTCCGGGGAATTAAGCAGTGGGAAAAGCTGATGCAGAATTTCTGTAGCTTCTTGAGGATGATTTTCAAGAAATTGGGTGGGTGTTTCTCCGTAGGGGTTTTCTTGCATTCGCATTAATTCACCATCCCATAGGAACCTCGCATAATCATTAGACCATTGCGGGATAGCCAAAAACAAAGAGAAACGAAGTAAAAGCCCAGCTACAAGGATAAAAAACCAGAGGGTTTTTTCTTCCGAAAGTGAAAAAATAAGGATCATCAATCCGAACAAAACCACGAAAATTCCAGCTGTAGTTCGAAAGTCAGTTCTCGGTACGAGGTTCCCCAAGAAGTAGGTTAAAGCTAACATAAGCAGCACAAGAACAACCTGCACAGCAAATTTCATCGTAGGTCTCAAAGTCCCAGGTCTTTTCTTAAAGGTTCAAAGACTTTTTCATTTTGATTCCAATAATCCAGCATTTGCATATTGGTTCGGTTAGCTGTAGTGACTTCCTGCTTTCCATCAGCTTTGGTCCAGACTTCCTCAAAAGCGATGATTTCGTAAGGAAAAAACTGCTGATAACGAACGATAAGCTTGCGACCTATCTCTGAATAAACCACTTCGATTTCTGACTGATTGGAACCGATGTCCTTTTTAGAGATGGTAGCAGATTCTGCTTTCAATGGAATATGGGCAAATCGCTGAAAAATCAAACTTGGAACAAGTCTCATATTCCCTATAGGCACCAATTCCGGATTGAGGCGAATCAGGTTGAAAATCTCTTCCTCGGCCGGGGCATCGAGTTTTGCCTCCGTATCCCCTTCTGATTCAAAGTAGGAAAACTGCTTTGCGGTATATTTTCCGCTTTTGAAATTCAGTTGGGTAAATGATTGTCCGCACCACTCGGTCACCGAAGCGACGATTTTGGGCGACCAAGCCTCCTCATACACCGGCGTGAACACCGAAAGCATGGTGTGATATGGATAGACACCGGTGATAAACTCCCTCGTCATGTTGAGCTTCATCACTTTTTGAGCATCAGAACGGCGGTCTTCCGGATTGTCCAACTTCACTTGTTTAGATTTGGAAAAATCCTCCGTCACAAAGATCATCACCGCCTTGCCGGGACGGACTTCCCCATATCGACTTTGCTGAAGGTCAAAGACATTGATTTCAGCTTTACCCTGATACCAATACTTGGCAAATTGCTCCTCTTCTACTCCTTCACGGCTGGTGGAGTTGCACGAACCAACAAAGAACAAAACACCTAAACCCAAAAAAAACCTCAATCTATAAATCACCTTTTGATTCAAATTGCTGGATAAGTTCCTTGATTTCATCTTTAAGTTTAGGCAAATGTTTAATGGAAATTCCCCAGATAGTTTCTGGAGAAACTGAATCATAGCCATGAATAATTCGATTTCGGGTGTCCACAATTTTTCTGGAATTAGAGATCTGAATTTCAGGATCAGCTTTGAGTACCTGATTAACGGCTTCCCCAATGATCTCAATATTACGTTCGATAGCTTTCCTGGTCTTCAAATCTTTTTTGAACTCAAAATAATCTCTTGGCTCAGGCAAAAAATCAAAAATCTGGTCAATGGCAATGTGAATATCCATTAACCTACTTAAAATCTTAGACTTCATAAACCACGACCTTGGATCGTTCAATTTCCTTTCGAATGATGGGATTCAAATCAGCTCTTTCTTCCAATAAATCCACAGTTCTGCCTAGAATTTTTTCAAGCCCGAATTTGAGATTGAAATACTTCTCTGTGTATTCGAGCGGATCGTTTTCCTCCAAATCCACGATCAAATCAATGTCGCTTTCCTCATCAAATCGATTGGTAAGTACAGACCCAAATGCATAAAGTGTCTTTACACCACACAGCTTACAAAGCTCCTGGATGGATGTGAGAAATGGACTCAGGTTTTCCATAGCGAAATTCTATAGGTGATATCGATTCAATTCACCAATATTTAAATATCGTAAAAATAATCTTATACCCTGCCCCAATGACCCCTTTGACCGTTCCGCTCACTTTGGAAACACCGATTCGCTTTCGATAGTTGACAGGAACTTCGGTGTAACGCAGACCTGCTTTGTGTGCTTTGATTTGCATCTCGATCGTCCATCCGAAGTTTTGGTCGACCATGTGCAAGTCAACCAGTTTTTGCCAGACTATTGCCCTAAATGGGCCCAAATCTGAAAACTTAGCACCTTGCATATATTTCATCATTGTAGTAGCCAGCCAGTTTCCAAAGACCTGCGGAAACGTCATCGAGCCACTTTCCCGGTGTCCCAAAGCTCTGGAACCAATCACCATTTCGGCTCGTCCATCCAGAATCGGCTTAATCAAATCGGTCATTTCCTCCGGAAAATCACTGTAATCCCCATCCAAAAACACCACGATATCGGGTTGGATTTCCTTGCTCTTGATCCAATCCATAGCAGTGAGGCAGGCTTTTCCATATCCTTTTTGGGATTCGAAAACCACCTGAGCTCCAGCCGCCTTGGCTACCTCCCCAGTTCGGTCTGTCGAATTGTTATTGGCTACCACAATGTGACGGACTAATTTGGGGATTTCGGCAATGACTTTTGGAATCGACTTTTCCTCATTGTATGCGGGAATGATAACGTCAATAATCGGGGAATTAAGCATCAGAAAGGTTCATCGGCCTAGACCGTAGGATTTAAATGAAGTGATAAAAACCAGGCTGTAACCAAAAGCCAACATGGCATGAAAGGGAAAAAAGAGAAAGTTATCCTCACGGAAAGCAAGCCAAACCATAATCCAAAATACTATGGCTAAAAACCCCTCAAACCATGTCGTAATTGGCATTCGGTGAAGCAGGTAGCTGTTGCCGGAAAGCTTTACTTTTCCGGATTCCAGGTTGAATTTTGGGGTGCGAATAAAAGGTGATTTTTTACCGGAAAGGCCTTCCCAAACTGCCTGAGCATTGTGCAAAGCCAGCCCCATAGATACCGACAGAAAGAGCGGAAGTTGCCAGATCACACCCAAAGCTGAATTGACAAAAGAGCGCTTTCCATAGAAATAGGATACCAAATACACTCCTGCAATCAGCACAAATCCAATCAGGAAAATCCCTGAAATACGAATCAAAACTTCCGGAATCAACCCTTTTTCCCCAGCCCACCAAACTCCAATACTGCTCAAACTTGTGAACAAAACTGCGATGAAAATGGTGGAATTGAACAAGTGGGCGAATGAGTGGAATTTTACTCGGAAAGGATGGCTCTCTTGATTCACTGCCCCAGCATGCTTTAACGCACATTCTGCCCCGCCTTTGGTCCAACGAAACTGCTGAGACTTGATGGCCGACATGATGGGTGGGAGTTCAGCAGGAGATTCGATTTCGGGACGATAAACGAATTTCCACCCTTTCCGCTGAGCCCGATAGCTGAGATCCAAGTCTTCGGTCAAGGTATCGTCGTGCCAGTTTCCGGCGTCATAAATGCAGCTTTTTCTCCAGATCCCTCCTGTCCCATTGAAATTGATAAATGCTCCCTGACGATTTCTACCCATTTGCTCGATAAAAAAATGGGCATCCAGTGCGAAAGCTTGCAATCGTGTCAACAAAGAATAATCCCGGTTGAGGTGAGTCCAGCGAGTCTGGATCATCCCTATTTTTACAGAGGAAAAATAGGGAATGGTTTTGAGGAGAAAGTCCGGATCGGGAACGAAATCCGCATCGAAAATGGCTATAAATTCCCCGGAAGCCTTTTCTAAACCTTCTCGCAAAGCTCCCGCTTTGAAGCCTTGTCTGTCGGTTCGGTGGATGTATTGAAAGTTGATTTCCGGGTATTCATTAAGTTTTTGACTGATCAAATCAACAGTCTCATCTGTACTGTCGTCCAAAATCTGGATTTGAAGCAGTTCTTTGGGATAATTTAACTTTGCGGCAGCATCAATAAGTCGCTCCACAACATAGAGTTCATTGAAAACCGGGAGCTGAACCGTGACTTTTGGCCAAGTTTCAGGGATTTGATGCGGGATTGTGTCTGATTCTTTTCTCGCTTTCAAAAAATGAAACAACAGATGCCCCTGCGCCAGACTGTAAATCAGGATAAAAAACATTCCCAAGAAATACAGCCCACAGAGGAAATAGAGGAAAATCATTTACAGATTGATCTTAATGGAATCATTGCCAATGATGATCGGCAGTTCATTGATCCGGTTTTCTTCAGGCCCGTTTTCCAGCTTCAACACCCCACGCGGACAGACAGCCGAGCAAACTCCACAGCCAACACAGGAAGATCGGACAATGTTCTGACCCCGCTGCGCATACCAACGTACATCGATTCCCATCTCACAATAGGTGGAGCAATTGCCGCAGGAAATGCACTGGCCGCCGTTGGTGGTGATTCTAAACCTAGACTTGAAGCGCTGAACAATCCCGAGATAAGCAGCAAGTGGACATCCAAAACGACACCAAACCCGGTTGCCCATAAAGGGATAGAATCCTGTGCCCACCACGCCGGCGAAGGCGGAGCCGATCGCAAAACCGTAAAACGAATGTAGCTGGTTGGTTACATTTCCCAAAAAACTGAATCCCGAAAAGTAATTTGCGATGGTCACAGCAGTCATCACAACAGCCAAAACCAAAACGCTGTGGACGATCACACGCTCGTATTTCCAGGCTTTGACTGACTTGTCAGAAAGCTGCCGAAAAGGATCTCCAACCGTCTCCGCCAAGCCTCCACAACCGCAAACCCAAGAGCAATACCAACGTTTTCCATAGAAATAAGTGAAAACAGGAACTGCCACGATGATCAGCAAAATGCCCCAAATCAACATAAACATGCCAACTCCTCCACTGGAGAGGAAAGTGGAAATCTGGTAATCGTAAAAGAAATCGTAGTCGAGTGGCCAGATATTTTTGAAATCGTAATAGGGCTGATTAAGCAACACCAGGATTTCGGGAATCAGGAAAGCAAAGGCCGTCTGGAAAAACATGACCGAAGCGGTACGAAGCTGCTGGTATTTATTGCCCCGATACTTGCGAAACATGCGAATCCCCATCACGATAATGGCCAAGGTATAAATCAAACCATAGAGAAACCACTGACTGGCAGGATTGCCGGAAAGAAGCTCCGAAAGAGGATTTACCATCCAAACCAGATTAACCAAATAGGCTGGAAACCAATACAAAACGACGTAAAACAAAATCAGAAATGATCCTGTCAGCATCCCGAGTATCCCTCTATTTTTTAAAGAAGAATGGAAAATTCCATTGTTTTTGATTCCTTCCGTTTCGTCAGCGTGTTTTCGGAAATTGTATAGAAAACCTCCCAAAACCGCCATCCCGATAGAAAGTCCAAAGAATAGCCAAGGATTGTCACGAACGGGACTTTGCAATGCCGAGAGAGCCAAAGCAAATCCATAATCATCCCAAATGACC
>DATIAI010000334.1:0-2185 GCA_035458065.1 Algoriphagus sp.
GATCTTTCCAATACTCGGTACTCATGATTTGGCGGACATCGTAGGGAAAATGTTTGGGTTCGCCAGAAAGAGAAAACTTTGTCTCACCAGCTGAACTCAAAATACCCGCTCCATAAATCCGAATTTCCTCCTCCTCTTTGATCAAGCCAAACTCAATCGTAAACCAATAAATCCGGCTCAACAACTGAATCGCCCAAGGATCCTGAATATGCTTCAGTGCGATTCCTGACAGATTTTCCAGAAAATCCACGTAATGTTGATTGGTCAGCAGCGGCATGTGGGCAAAGGCATCGTGAAACATATCCGGCTCCTCGAGGTAGTCGAGCTGTTCCATTTTGCGCAGCCAGGTGGAAGAAGGAAAACGCTTGTTGTTCAGCAATCCGAAAAACAAATCATCATCAATCAAACCCGGAACCACATGCACTTGCCATCCTGTAGTTTTGGTGAGGATCTCGTTTAGTTCCTCGAAATTTGCAATTCGATCGGCTGTAAACTGGACTAGCTTTACCCCTTCCAAATAAGCATCTGAAGCTGCTTTGGGAAGGTTGGGCATCTGCCTCTCGAAAAGGATTTTCCACACTTTGAAGTCCTCAGCGGTATAGGCCGAGTAGTCCTGCCTCAGCTCTTTTAATCTCGGGTCGGTAAAGACCCAGTTTTTGGGTTTATCAGTCATTTTATATTTGGGTTTATGGGTATTCTCCAGAGGTTTTAAATCCCTTGGAGAATTGGAATTTCTTGTTTTCAACCCTACAAGTAACTTGGAGCCCTTGGAGGGTTTACGATACAAACTAAAAAAGGCCTACACCAGCAATGGAATAGGCCTTTTATTTTTCTTCAGCAAAAACCAAAGTCATTCCTATTCCCTCAGCTGAGGAGATGATAAGAATGATGCACGTAGGTTCTTGGTGTTGGATTCATGATTCGAATTTAAGAAGCTGTTCGTCAATCGACAATTTTATTTTCACAAAAGGTCAAAAGTTTTGCGCATCGCAAAGCTCTCTCTAATCCAAGCCGCCAATCTCGCACTCTGCGCAAAGTCCAAGGTCTGCTGTCCGTCAGAATAGGCCTTCTCTGGAATCTCGTGAGATTCATAGATGATTCCGTCAGCACCGGACATGACTCCTGCCAAAGCCATCTGAGGCACATAGGCCCGGATACCTATGCCGTGTGATGGATCCACGATCACAGGAAGATGGGATTTGGCTTTCAGGATAGGAATGGCATTCAGATCCAGCGTATTTCGGGAAGCGCGTTCGTAGGTTCGGATGCCTCGCTCGCAGAGGATCAGCTTTTCGTTTCCACCGGAAAAGACATATTCCGCAGACTGAAGCAGTTCCTCGATCGTCCCCGAAATTCCCCTTTTGATCATCACGGCCTTATCCACTTTCCCCAATTCGTCTAGCAAGTTGAAGTTTTGGGAATTACGTGCGCCAACCTGATAGACATCCACGTAAGGATACATTTCCTCGATTTGCGAGGTTTGCATCACTTCCGTCACGATCTTGATGCCTGAGGCAGAAGCGATGTCATGCCAGAGTTTGAGTCCTTCGATACCCAACCCACGAAATGCATAGGGGCTGCTTCGAGGTTTGAACACGCCACCTCGCATCATTTTTATGCCGTTTTCGACACAGTGGTCGACTACTTTTCGGATTTGCTCTTCTGACTCAATTGAGCATGGTCCGGTGATGATCGCCATTTCCCCGTCCTTGATGAATACTCCGTCTCCAAGGTCTACGGAAGTAGGTTTGGCCTTCCATTTTTTCGAGACCAGTTTGTATTCGTCTGATACAATATGGATGTCCTTGATTCCATCCATCTGACCGATTCGGCGGATATCGAATTCATTCTTTCCGATTCCGATCAGATAATCCCCCAATTGGGTTTTGACCTCGGTAGTTTTGTAACCAATCTCGTTGACTTTGGAGATCAGTTTTTCTTTTTGGGAATCGGTGATATCGGGTTGAAGTTGGATAATCATTTGGAGTACGATTTACGAAATACGATTTACGAAGTCATTTTGAACCTCCATCCCTATCTTCAAAAGTTTAGACTTTTGGTTTGGCGAATGAAGTTTAACAAAGCGGCGTAAATCGTAAATCAAAATTCTAAAATATTAATTAGTAAATACTAGTTTGCTGGGCCTTAATCCCTCTCAAATAGTCCTGAATGTCTTGACTGAGAT
>DATIAI010000335.1:0-2031 GCA_035458065.1 Algoriphagus sp.
CCTAAATCCTATGAGACAGATGGCCTGCGGACATGTCATTTGTTAAGAGGAGAAATGTTGGAAAGGGTTAAAAACCTAACACCAAGCAATCAGGATAAACAAGTGGAATTTTCATTGAATCTACCATAGGTGGAAATGTCAAGGAGAAAGAAGAATCAGAAAATCTCTGACTTTCAAAAATCCCAGGCCGAAATGTTCAAATGTCATTTGGACTTTAAACTGATCAACTCAAAAGACATCAGGTCCTCCTTGTTTTCAGGATTATCAGGGTGACTTAATGAAATATAGAGTCCCTTTTCTCCTACAAAGAAATTGGCAGGCAAATAAGTCCCCGCATCAAATCGACGCTCGGTCAACACATTCAACTCCTCGTCCAAAACCATCACAACAAATGGACCGGGTGAAGTTCTTAATGCTTTCAGTTGATCATCGGAATCCAAAGTGAGTGTAGGGAAAGCAAACCGGTAATATACTTTCCTGTAAGGGTCATAAACCAAGGATTCGTACCTGGACTTGGCAAACGAATATTCATTAAATCTTCGACTATCCACATCTTTGGAGAAAGAGGGCATTATCTCATCGAGAAATTGACTTTTAGCAAGTTTAGGAACCAAGGGGGCACTTTCTGAATCCGAAAAATAAACGTTATGATCTCCTATAAAGGAAACCACCTTTCGGTCACCATGGGTCGACAAACTATACTCCAATTTTTTTTGTCCCCTTGAGAGATAATCCTTTGGAAACCCAAATGGCTCTAACCGTACTGCACCTGTTTCCAAATCAATTGCAGCTCTCAAAGCCAAAGTATCCAGCTGGACTTGGGTAAATTGACTTGGCTGCCCATCTGCCCTCACTTTGGCGAAAAGTTCCTTACCCACTACTTGCGGCGGGGAAACATAGTAGCTGTTGTGGACAAAAAGCATGGGATAACCGGCAGGCAATTCATAACGAATCCGATTTTTGATTATTCCAGAAGTGTCTGTCAGGACAAACTGATTTCCAAAGGGCGGGAAAAGGAAAATGCTATCCAAGTTGTGCACATGGAAATAAGCCAGCTCAATTCCCTGATCACCTTCCCGCTCAAAAGTCAGGTTCTTTTCCAGTTTCTTGCCTTCCAAATCGTAGATTTGCAAAGAATTTGTCTCCCAAACTACATTGAAGAGCAAGGGCTTTTGAGCCTCAAAATAGGAAATCCCCATGCTGAGATTTGGAGTCTGATCATCAAGAGGGAGTTGGAGTTTTTCTCCTGAAGGTTCAATCACCCAGCTCAGAGCCTCAGAGGCTTCTTTTTTGCCGCATGAAAAAAGAACAAGCGATAATAGATAGTGAAAAGGAAATTTAACTGGAAGCTTAATCATGGAATAAAAGGTTAATCTCAAAACTAAATGCAGATCTCTATTATTCCCAACTAATTTTAACAAAAATCCACGAACGGTTTAATGAAACAGCAACTCGGTCAGCTCACTCTCCTAGTTAGAGATTACGATGAAGCAATAAAATATTACACTCAAGTTCTGGATTTTGAGCTTTTGGAAGATACCCAAATGAGCGAAACCAAGCGTTGGGTTAGGATTTCGCCCCCAGGTTCCTCCTGTCACTTGCTTTTGGCAAAAGCAGCCAATGAAGCGCAGGAAAAGCAAATCGGCTATCAAGCCGGAGGTCGGGTTTTTCTTTTCCTATACACAGACGACTTTTGGGGTGATTACAAAATATACACTTCCCGAGGCGTGGAGTTTGTCCGGGAACCGGCTGAAGAAGCTTATGGAACAGTTTCTGTCTTTGAGGATTTATATGGAAATCTCTGGGATCTGATCGAGCCGAAAAAGTAGACAGTTTCAGTTTATAGTCACATCCAGAGACACCTATTTTCTTTATTTAGAAAAGTTTAAAACCTTATTCAAACTTGGAATCTCAACAAAACAATCCACTTCATGGAATCCGCCTGGATACAATCCTAAATCATCTGGTTGATACATACGGTTGGCCAGAACTAGGTGACCGTATCCCGATCCGCTGCTTCACCCACAATCC
>DATIAI010000336.1:0-2004 GCA_035458065.1 Algoriphagus sp.
ACAGTTGCAATTCCTTTCAATTGGCTCCGGTTTGTTTCAATCCACAGCTCGTTTAATTCTGAATTCTCCTCCGAAATGGAAAAGTCGAATTGAAGGTTTTTCAACTCAAAACCTCCAGCTTCCACAAATCCGGCTTCTGATAAGGTGAGACTAGCCTGATTATCTTCAAGAAAAATATCTCCGGCTTCCAATCGAAGATCCTGGATTGCAAGTACTTCCGGATTAAAATATCCTAGCATGGTTTGCTGGTCAGCAGTTTTGAATTCCACTGAATTGTTGGCCAGCGAAATATTCGCTACCTGAACCGCCCAATCCGGCCAAGCAAATGGCACAGGTTCGGAAACAGCTTCCGGAACGGTTGCGACTTCAACACCAAAATCATGAAATAGGATATTCGAATCAAGAAGTTTGATGGAACTGACATTGATCTGCTGATTTTGTAGGTCGATTTCAGGAGCCTGAAAGGTGAATTGTCCGATATCCAATCCTGCTCGTTGCCGATCAACGGTATTGTTGTAGGTGGCAGAGATGTTGGAAAGCTGAAGTTTATCTACGATCAAAGAGGGCAAAACCGCCTCCACTGTGTCCTCCTCGGTTGGCTCAAAAGGCTTGGTTTGGGTATAGGAAATCTTGGAATTTTGAAGGGAAAAGTTAGAAATCCGGTATTCTGAATTGCCCAAATCCAATACCGGAATCTCCATTTCCAGGGATTCAATAATTAAAAAGGCGTCAATTCCCAAGATCTCATCGACATATCGTAGGTCAAAATCCTTCAGTGAAATAGGAGATAAAGTAATTGAAAGGGGTTGAGCCTCTGTCTGTGCAAGTGTGTCTTCCTGGATTTGGGCTTCCCCATCTTGGGTATTAAAGGCCTCAATCAAAAAATCAAAGTTGAATTTTCCAGTGAGCTCTGTTCTAGAAATGTCTGCCTTAAGTCCTTCCCATTCCAGTTTAGTGACATTGATCTCACCGGTCTTTATCAGAGGAACAACCTCAACACCTGCTTCCAACTTTCGGGAATAGAGCAGCGTATCGCCATCCATATCTTCGAGATAAAGTCCTTCCAAAAATAAATTTCCCGAGAAAGTGAGGTAGAGTTTGTCGATAGAAACCACAGTATTGGTTTTATCGGAAACATAAGTGGTTGCTTTTTTTACAACAATGCTTTGACCCCATGGACTTCTAATGAAAACCACCAAAAGAATCAGGATTGCCAAGAGTGAGACAATCACAATTCCCAAAACCTTTAAAAATGTTCGAAGAAATCTTTTGATACGAATTAAATTAACCGATTTGACTAAAAGAGCACCGCATTTCTCTAGTTGAATTAGTCAAGAAATAAGCCAAAAACAAGGGCGATTGGAAGTGAAGAAACATTACCACCTAAAGCTACATGCAGATTCTTTCGATCTCAAACAAAATTTGATGAGCCGCTAAACTGTTAGGACGAAATAATTAATTTGGTCTCAGGATGGGGAAAGAATCTCGGAATGATGAGAAGTGGAGTGGGAGGAGATTGGGGAGTATCATAAAGACAGCTGGTGTTTTCCATTTTAGAACTGACAGACCAATTAAAATCAATGGATAAAATTTTAACCTTAGTTTTTCTTTCAATTATTAACTTGACGTTTGGACAGTCATTTCAAAATGGTCTAATATTGCCCGAAAAAACTGAAGATGGAGAGATTTGTTGTATTTATGCTCCGAAAGAAGGATTTGAAATCTATGACAATCCTAATGGTAGACTAATAGGAAGGCTTACAAGAAACGTTGAACAAAACAAAGGAGACCAATCATACTTTAGAATTTATTTTGTTGAAAACTTATCAAAGACTGAAGAACTAATTGGACTCGAAAATTTTCAGGAAATCGCTTATGAAATTTGGGCTTTAACTTTCAATCTGAGAAAAGACGATTTTGTAAGACTTAAAATTCAAGAAAAAAATTTTTGGATAAAGGAGAAAGACATTCTAAAAGCAGGTTTTAAGGTTACAGATTGGCAGA
>DATIAI010000337.1:0-2563 GCA_035458065.1 Algoriphagus sp.
CCAAGGTTGACAGTCAATTGGGTATCCCAGACTTTTGAGTCCTTCTTGTAATTGGCAAATAAAGTGACACCGGAGTTTAGTGCGAAGGTACTCGATCCACCGGCAGCCCAATTGCTCAGGGTGACTTGCTGGATATTGAGATTGTAATTGCCTCCTGTTTTCCAAAATATCTCTTTGACAGGTTCTTCGATGATGATTGAATCACCCAACATCAAGAGGGTGTCTCCGTTGATCAATACAGTGTCTGGAATTATTTTTCTATCCTGAGCAATTGCAGAAAGGCTGAGGAGAAATATCAGGATTCCCGTGAAAAGGAAATGTTTACTCATTAATGAAAGGTTTGACAGGCAGATCAGGGCTTGAAGATAACCAATTTCTGGCCGATGCTTATGATGTTTTGGCTCCCGATGTTGTTCCAGGACTTCAGTTCATCCACTGAAACGCCATACTTTCGTGAAATTGCAAACAATGTTTCTCCTGGGCTAACGGTGTGAGAAATCCTTTCTGCCTGATTTCGGATGGGGTTTTTAGTTTCTGATTTGTCGACCACTTCAACAGATTTTGTTTCAGATGGCTTGGTTTGAGCGGTCGCTATTTCAGTTCTTGTTTGGTTGACAGGTTGGTTTAGGGGAATTATGGGAATTTCCTCTCCACGCTTCCTTGGCACTCTTAGGTTTAATACCATACCTGGTTTAAGCTCTGAGTCTTTTCGGATTCGGTTTTTTGATTTTAAGGAGGCAAGTCGGATTCCGTATTTCTGGGAAATGGTCCAAAGCGTTTCTCCGGGCAAAACTAAGTGGGTTTCGACCTCTGCTGCTGTTTTCTTCTTTTCAGTGTAATAATATTTGCCTGTTTCGATCCGCTCACTGGGCTCCATGTCATTCAGCTTGAGGAATTTCTTTTCTTTTAGGCCGATTTCTTCAGAGAATTTACCAGGAGAGGTAGTTTTTAAAGCTTGGACTCCTTCCAGTTCATTGACAGTAATCTGATTGGGTTGATTTGCCTTGGTTGTATTACCCGAAATTTTCGGATAAGAATTGGCCTGCTTATAGGCAGGTGAATTTTTGACAGCGGCAGAATAGGTCGGAGTGGTTTTAGACTTTTCTTCAGATTTGATGACAGCCGGTTCAAGTGGAAGATTCCCTTCTTTGATGTAAAAAAGCGTGTAAGTTCCCGCAGGTACTCTTCCATTTCCCGCCCATTTGTTGAATTCCTTGAGATGAGCCTCGCTGACCCCAAATCGTTTGGCCAAAGCTGCCATGGTGACGGGACCCTGTATTTGGATCTCAGTCAGACGTTGGTTGGAGACAAACATCCCTATCTGGTTTTCATAGGCGATTTTGTGAGCCAAATATTTTTTGAAATACCAATGGGTATTTCTGTCTACTTCGATGATTTTTTTTCCGGAATACTGGGAACCAAAATAGGCCTTTGCACCTCCAAGTCCCATTTGGTATGAAACTAAGGCAGTCATCCAGTTGTTAAGCTGGCCGTTGTGTTTTTTAAGATAGGCAGCAGCTCCTCTGGTAGAAGTTGCAATGTTTTTCCTTTCGTCAATCTGAGCATCAACCCGTAGCCCGACTTCTTCGGCTGTTCCTTGTTTGAATTGCCAAAATCCAACAGCATTCGATGTTGAGACTGCATCGGGAATGAGTCCGCTTTCTTGGATCACCAAATATTTCAAGTCTTCAGGTACGCCCTGATTTCTCAGTTCCCGCTCCACGATCGGTAAATAGAGGTTTATCCGGTCTTGTTTGACTTTGAAATAGGTGGGATTTCGATATTGTGCATCTACATCCAGTTGAATTTCACGCTGTGCTTGGGGGGTGATTTTTACGGTTAAATCTGCAAACTCCAACTGTGCCGGAACTTGCGGAATTTGGGCCAAAATAGGTTGACTCCAAAGAAATGCGGTAAGGAAAAGAAGGGATAAGAATGGCCGGGATATCATCGAAAGTTACTTCCGTTTAACTTTACCCTGATCAGCAAAAATGATTCCCTTTTTGCAGCAATCAGAGTTTTCGGGCCATCAATACTCCATCCCGAATCGGAAGCAAGACGTTTTCAACCCGTTGGTCATTCTGAACTTTGTTGTTGAAGTCAATCAATGCCTTTGTGTCTTTGTCAATCTTTTTTCCTTCTTCCACCAGGATTTTGCCTGACCAAAGTACATTGTCTGCGAGGATGATTCCACCGGTTCGGACTTTATCAATGACAAGGTCAAAATATTCAGAATAATAGAACTTATCTGCGTCGATAAACACAAGGTCAAAAAGACCTTCAAGTGTAGGGATTATCTTCCGGGCATTGCCCAATCGATAGTCGATTTGGCTAGCGAGACCGCTTTCTTCGAAAAATCCCCTGACCATAGTTTCCAGTTCGTCATTGATATCAAGGGTGATCAGTTTTCCATCAGGCTTTAATCCTAGTGTTTTCTTTTCTAAGATCCTGCATATAACCATAGATATCGTCAAGAAATTCATACTTAAATCCTTGGCGTTCATCCCCTGTGGTGCCTGATGGAAAATATGATGAAATGAAGGAAAACCCATCAAAATCTGCT
>DATIAI010000338.1:0-5752 GCA_035458065.1 Algoriphagus sp.
GAAAATCTATTTCCATGGATTTTCAAATGAAACGGTTTCGATTGGTGGAAAAACCCACAAGCTTCAAACCGAAGATTATGCGTTCCTAGGAAAGCTGACTGAGTTTGATCCACTTCCCGAACATGAACACCCTTATTTTGAAATCGAAAACCTTCCCTATCTTGAGTTAAATCATCTGACTGAGGCCTTTGAAATTCATGGGTTAAAGTAATCTCACCAAACGACCACCCAAACCCAATAACCTTACATGACTGACCACAAAAAGAAACTGAGTTTCTGGCAAATCTGGAACATGAGTTTCGGATTTCTGGGAATTCAGTTTGGATTCGCTTTACAAGGCGGATTTATGTCCCGGATTTTCCAAACCCTTGGAGCGGATAAAGATGCGATACCTTTTCTCTGGATTGCTGCACCGCTGACAGGACTTTTAGTCCAGCCCATTGTCGGATATCTGAGTGACAGAACTTGGCATCCGAGGTTTGGGAGGAGAAAGCCATTCTTTTTCATCGGTGCAGTACTGAGTACAGTTGCCTTGTTTTTTGCCCCCTACTCTTCCGCACTTTGGATGGCGGCGGGAGCGCTCTGGATTCTAGATGCTTCAATCAATATCTCGATGGAGCCATTCCGAGCTTTGGTAGCAGATAAACTTCCGGATTCTCAGCGCTCTTATGGATTCGTGGTGCAGACACTCATTATCGGTATCGGAACCTGGGTTGCATCCAACTTACCCTGGTTGATGACTCAGATCGGTGTGCCCAATACCGCCCCTGAAGGCGTTGTTCCAGATTCTGTAAGATATGCTTTTGCGATTGGCGCTTTGGTCCTTTTTAGCTCTATTCTCTACACGATCCTGACTACAGACGAATATCCTCCGGAAGATTTGGAGGAATTTGAAAAAGAGAAATCCCAGAAAAAAGGCTTTTTCAGCGGATTTGGGGAGATTTTGAAAAACATATCCGAGATGCCAACTGTCATGAAGCAGCTCGGAGTAGTTCAGTTTTTCTCCTGGTTTGCGTTTTTTACGATGTGGAGTTTTGCAACTCCAGCCATTACTGAACATATTTTTAAAGCTACCGACACCTCTTCATTGGAGTACAACAATGCCGCAGACAGTGTGGGCAGTTATCTGGGGACCTATGGATTGGTATCCATGTTTTATGCACTAATCCTGGCTTTTGTTGCCTCCAAAATCAAAATCAACAGAAAGCTTCTTCATCTGGTCAGTTTGATTGCCGGTGGAGTTGGGTTCATTCTCATCTACTATATCACTGAGCCTTGGATGCTGCACATTTGTTTTTCATTGGTGGGAATTGCGTGGGCGAGTATCCTTTCGATGCCTTATGCCATGCTCTCAGGATCTGTAGAACCCAAGAAAATGGGCGTTTACATGGGGATTTTCAACATGTTCATTGTTATTCCTCAAATCGTCGCAGCCCTAGGCGGGGTGAATTTCCTATACAAGATGCTCTTTGGTGAGGCTGTGATCAATACCATGCTTTTGGCAGGGACACTTTTGATTTTGGCAGGCTTGTCCAATCTGTTGATTACCGATCGCAAAGCCACTCACGACTGATTATTGATAAGAAATCACAAAAGCCGATTCCGTTTGGGATCGGCTTTTTACTTTTACAAAAACTACCGGCTATGAAAACCCTGCGAATCATTGGAGTCCCCGAGCATTTTAATTATCCTTTTCGACTTTTGGAAAAACAGCAGCCGCTGGCGAAACAGGGAATAAAAATCGAATGGATTGACGAGTCCCGGGGTTCTGGCCAAATGAACCTTGCGCTAAGAAATGACGAAGCTGACATCGCATTACTTTTGACGGAAAGTTTTCTCAAAGATTTTGAAGCAGGGAACCCTTCCAAAATGATCGGATTTCATGTCCAAACACCCTTAATCTGGGGCATACATGTTCGGGCGAATTCAAAAGCAAATTCCGTTTCTGAATTGGAAAAGAAGCATTTTCTAATTAGCCGTATGGGATCCGGCTCGCATTTGATGGCAATGGTTTTGGCAAAAAGAGAAGGTTGGAAAGTTGGAGACCTTACTTTTGAATCCGTTGGAAATATGGACGGGGCGAAAGAAGCGATGGACTCGGGAAATGAGGGAATTTTTCTTTGGGAGAAATACACTACTTCCCCGATGGTCCAAAATGGTACCATGAAGCTGATCGGTGAAGTACCAAGTCCTTGGCCTTGTTTTGTATTGGTTGCTTCTGATAAAGCTCTTAAAGAGTTTGGTGAAGCAATATTTGATCTTCGGGATAGCCTTTATGAAATATCACATTCCCTTAGAGACAATCCTGATTTAGCCAAAACCTTGGCTGGATTCTATCACTTGGATCAAAATGATGTGGAAAAATGGCTGACACAAACCCAATGGTGTACTCAGGCAAAAGTTTCCCGCAAGGAATTGGAAAAAGCCATCGAAACGATGGAAAACTTGGGAATCTTAAAATCCAAATTAAGCCTTGAACTCTGCCTGGCTGGTAATAGATTGAGAATTGAGGACTGATCCAGCTCTGGGAAGTCGAATGCAAAATTTAGTCCCATGGCCGGGATGACTATCAATAGTGATTTCACCTCCGCATCTTCGGGTAAATTCCTTGGCAAGCTGAAGGCCAAGTCCTGATCCTTTTTCCTTATTTGTCCCCGGCCTGGACTTGGTCAAAGAATAGGAGTCTGTCAAAATAAGTTTGACTTGCTCATCCGTCATCCCCACTCCCTGATCAAGTACAAACCAAAAAGTCCAATTTTCATCCGTTTCGGAGAATATGGTTACACAATCTCCTGAATTTGAAAACTTCACCGCATTGTTGAGAATATTCCTGACTACCACTTCGATCAAATCCTGATCAGCAAAAACTTCAACAGTAGATCCCATTTGATTAAACACCGCGAGGTTTTTCTCCTTGAAGGATCCCTCAAGCAGTTTCACCGAGTTGTCAACAACTTCTCTGAGATCAAAAGTGGAATAATTCACATTAAATCCCTCCATCTGGGCCATCGACCATTTCAGCGTATTGTTCAGTGTAAAATTGACCGAATCGATGTCCTTGTTCAGAACCTGGAGCAATTCTTCGAACTCCTCTTTTTCGAGGTGTCCAGCTAATAGCATATCCACCACCGATTTGACTTGTGCAATCGGACCTCTTAAATCATGTCCGAGAATAGAAAAAAGCTTGTTTTTGGTTTCATTTATCCCTTTTAGCTGGGCGGATTGATTTTCGAGTACTTGATTTTGTTCCTCGATTTTTCGTTGCTGGGCCAAAAGGTTGGCATTGAAGGAACGAATATTTTTATTCATGAAATACAGCCGAATACCTAAAAGACCAATCAATCCTGCGGCAATTGCAAAACCAATAATGTAGCGCTTGGAAGTTGCTAGGCGGTAAGCCTGATTTTCGTTTTGGGCTTTTAAGAGTTCAAGCTCGGATTCCTTCAGATTGCTTTGAAACATGTTTTGTAGCAAAGCCAACCTATCCTTGTTGGCATTATCCTGAAGGAGTTCGCTAAGTTCCAGATATTCAGATTGATGTTGGTAAGCCTTCTGAATGTTTCCCTTGGTGCCATACAGTTGAGCTAAATAGCGGTGAGTTTTTGAAAGTTCGTCTAAAAAATTATTCTCTTTACAGAGACCCACTGAATACAACAACAATTCCTCGGCTTTATTGAGCTCTCCGTCAAGGAGATAGGCATGTCCCAACCTATGTAATACTCCCGCCTCAAAGGATTTCACGCCTTGTTCGCGAGCCATGCTTAGAGAATTTTGATAAAGAATCTGCGCAGAGTCATAATTTCCTCTTGCCAAGTATACATCACCGATTATTCTATGGGCAAAAGAAGTCAGGTACGGAGATCCCGAACTCTCATTCAAGGAAATGGCTTGTTTGGAATAGATCAGCGCAGAATCGAGCTGATTTGCATCGGTGTAGCTGAGCGCGATATTATTCAAGCTACGGATACGGGTGTAAAGGTCATCGACTTGAGTAGCCAGCTCATATCCCCTTCGGAACTGTTCAACTGCCATTTCATAATCATGTTGCTCATAATAAAGCGCACCCAAGTTATTCATCAAACGGGCCGCCTGAAGCTGGTCATTGGCACTAATTGCCAAGTTGAAACCCTTTTCAGAAAATTCGAAAGATTTCTGCCATTGGCCTTGTCTGTAAAAAATCCAACCCATGTTTTCCAGTGCACGGCTTTGGGCGGAAAGATCACCGATGATTTGGGAGAGTGAATCGGCTTCTACTGAAAACTTCATGGCTTCTTGTTGAGCACTTTCACGAAGATCTGTAGCCATTTTATTAAGCAAATCAATCCTTTCTTTTCCTGACTTTCCCTTAAGAGTCAAATTCAAACTGTCCAAGTTTGGCACCTGAGAAAAACCAATCTCCGGAGAGCTAAAGAAAATAAGAATTAGTAAAAGGATTGGGCGGCTCACTATGCGACTAAAACTTGATCCGATGCAAAATAAAGAAAATCAGAAATATATGATCAATTGGAGACCATTCCGGTTAAAAATGACAAACCTACCAGTTTATAAATTTTCCCAATCCCATTCTTTGTTGATTTGGGAAATGGCATGATGTGCAGTCAGATCGTATTGGCAAGGAACGATGGAGATGTAATTGTTGGCGATTGCCCATTCGTCATTGTCCTCTCCTTTGTCAAAATTCACAAAGTTACCGGCCATCCAAAAATATTTTCTCCCTGTAGGATCAAAGCGCTCAGAAAACTCCTCCTGCCATTTGGCATCTGCCTGGCGACAAATTTTTATCCCCTTTATGGGCTCATTTCGCTTAGGAGGGAAATTCACATTCAAAGCAACTCCTTTGGGAATCCCCCTTTCAAGTGCCTGAATTGCTATTTTCTCTACCCATTCTTCGACATGGGAAAAGTCAGCTTTGGAAGAAAAATCGCATAAGCTAAATCCGATAGACGGCAAACCTTCCAGGGCACCTTCGATCGCGGCGGACATGGTTCCGGAATACAAAACGGAAATTGAAGTATTTGAACCGTGATTGATTCCGCTTACCACCAAGTCTGGTGTGCGGTCTTTGAGTACATAATGCTTCGCAAGTTTGACACAGTCCGCAGGCGTACCACTGGATTTGTAGGCCAACACATCCTCAAAAATTTCCTCTTCATAAAGTCTCAACGTCTCGCCGATAGTGATAGCATGACCCATTCCAGATTGTGGACTATCGGGGGCGACTACTACGACGTCACCGAGTTTTTTCATTATAGAAACAAGAACACGGATACCTTTGGCGGTGATTCCATCGTCATTGGAGACGAGGATAAGCGGTTTTGACATAAAAATTAATTGTGCAGTTCGTTGTAATAGGCGGTAATTCTAAGCAAATCTCCGCGCTTATCATGCTCGAGGTTATTCTTTCTCATAAAAAGTGAAATCTCATCATCATATCCCTGGAGCATCGTAAACAAGTCTCTTTTATTCAGGCTGTATTTTTCAATACCTCCGTTTTTCAGAAAGTAATAATTGAAAGCAAGTCGATATTCTGTCTTAGTCTTAGGCCCATTTGAAGGATTCATTCCAATTACCCCCTTAGTCCCCATATTTCTGTAAAAAGTTGAAATATATTCTCTACATAAAAGCGCAAAATCATTGCCCTCTGTCAGGACTTCAAAGAAAACCGGCGTTTCATTATCGCCATTTTGACTATAAGGAATACTATAAAAACTTCTAAGCCCATCATTCGTTTGGTTATGAATTTCAAAATGAC
>DATIAI010000339.1:0-3162 GCA_035458065.1 Algoriphagus sp.
GCTGGTGAAGTAGAGTTGCGGGTTTCTTACCTGGGATTTGATTCCTTTAGAAAGGTGATTTCCATCCCATTTTCAGGGAATTTGGAGATTGCATTGGAGGGAAAGGAATTTCTGACTGAGGAGTTTATCGTCTCTGCGACCCGGGCTTCAAGTACTACGCCCACTACATTTAGCAATGTGGATAAGTCCGAAATCGCCAAACGAAATTTGGGCCAGGACATTCCGATTTTGCTACAGTATACACCCTCGGTAGTGAGCTATTCCGATGCAGGAGCAGGAGTAGGATACACCGGTTTGCGTATTCGGGGATCCGATCAAACGCGCATTAATGCTACAGTCAATGGCATCCCAATGAACGATGCTGAATCACATGGGGTCTTTTGGGTGAATATGCCGGACTTTGCTTCCTCGGTTGAAAATGTTCAGATCCAACGTGGTGTCGGCACTTCCACTAACGGGGCTGCCACTTTTGGCGCTAGCCTAAATTTCCAGACGGACACCCGACAGGACGAACCCTATGCCCAAATTGACAACAGTTTCGGATCATTCAATACCTGGAGGCATACCGTAAAAGCAGGAACAGGACTGCTGAACGATCGCTTTGCAGTAGATGCCCGTCTTTCTAAAATCACCTCTGACGGTTATGTAGATCGGGCGTTTTCCGACCTGAGCAGTTGGTTTGTTTCAGGTGGTTATTATGGCGAAAAGAGCGTGATCAAGTTGGTTGCTTTTTCGGGAAAAGAGCAAACCTATCAAAGCTGGTACGGGTTGCCGGAATCAAAGCTGGAAGACGACCGGACTTATAACTATTACACTTACGAAAACGAAACAGACAATTACCAACAGGATCATTATCAGTTGATCTATACAGGAAAAGTCGGTTCAAACTGGAAGACCAATCTGGCGCTTCACTACACTTATGGCCGCGGATATTACGAGCAATTTCGGGAAGATGATGACTTCGAAAGCTATGGACTTCCCTCTGTTGTCATTGGTGATGAGGTGATTGAAAGCACAGATATCATCCGCCGTCGCTGGCTGGACAATGACTTTTATGGTTTTGTGGGTTCTGTCAACTACATCTCAACCAATGGAAAACTGGATTTGATCCTGGGCGGCGGAGCCAACCGATACGATGGAGGCCATTTTGGAGAAATCATCTGGGCTCGAGTCGCAGGCAACACCAATATCAGAGACCGGTACTACGACAATAATGCGATCAAAGACGACCGGAATATCTACGCAAAGGGGACTTATGAAATCAGTCCCGGATTGAACCTGTTTGCAGATCTTCAGGTGCGAGGAATCAATTATTCCTTTGTTGGGGTAAATGATGATCAGCGAATTGTGGATGGTCAGGAGAATTACACCTTCTTCAATCCAAAGTTTGGATTTTCTTACGAAAAGGGAACGAGGACCTATTACGCCAGCTACGCTGTAGCCAATCGCGAACCCACCCGATCGGACTTCACGGACAACCCAATTACAGAAGTGCCGAGGCCAGAAAAGTTGAATAACATCGAAGCCGGTGTCCGCACAAATGCCGGAAGATTTAGCTACAATGCCAATTTCTACTACATGGATTATCGGGATCAGTTGATCTTGACTGGGCAAATCAACGATGTGGGCGCCTATATACGGGAAAACGTGGAGTCTTCTTATCGGGCAGGAATTGAGTTGGATGGGGCGTATAAGCTTTCCTCGTCTTGGACTCTGGGGGGAAATATTGCCTTCAGTCAAAACAAGATCAAGGAATTTACAGAGTACATCGATGACTATAGCGTGGAGGAATTTCAGCAGGAAGCCGTCACTTATACAGACACGAAGATTGCTTTCTCACCAAATGTGGTCGGATCCGCGATCATCGAGTTCAAACCCACAAAAAATCTATCGCTCAACTGGCTGAGCAAGTATGTCGGGCAGCAATTCCTGGACAATACCGGAAATGATGGAAGGGCTTTGGATGCCTTCTTTACCAATGACTTGCGAATCAGTTATTCTGCAGCACCTAGGTTTTTCAAAGGCTTGGAAGTAAATCTATTGATCAACAACATCTTCAATGAAATGTATGAGCCAAATGGATACACGTTCAGCTATTTCGTGCCTGGAGAAACAAGCGGTAGGGAATTAGTCACCGAGAACTTCTACTATCCGCAGGCAGGAACCAATTTCTTGATCGGTTTACGGATGAAGTTTTAAGAAATTTATTTCTCACAGATGGCACAGATGAGCACAGATTAAAAAAAGATCTGTGCCTATCCGTGTTATCTGTGAGAGATACTTAGGACTTCGATTGAAAAAGTTTGCTCACAGATGGCACAGATGATTACAGGTAGATAAAGATCTGTGAATATCCGTGGCATCTGTGGGAGCTTTTAGACAGCCTATCGACTACTCAGCATTGCAAACAGTTTCTCATTCACATAATAATTCCCCGTACCTAGCTTTTCCTTTCGAAGAATAGTTATTCAGTTTTTCTTTACAGACCAATGAGCCTATGTAAAGATTTTTCAATTTTCTTTACAAAGTACATTTAAAATGTAAAGCTGCTTTACATTATCTCAGTATTGCCTTCATTAAGAAGCACGAGCTCAATCCGGAATTCGATGTTTCGATCCACCAAAGTCCGATCTGCCCAAGAGCCTTCGTAGGCAATATTCCAATCAAAGCGATCGATAAGAAATTGGGTGGAAATCGTATTACCGTTTTGAATCGCGGAAAAAGTAACATTTTTGGTAATTCCTCGAATGATTAGATTTCCTGAAACTTTCAGATTTTCAGAGGAATGAATTTTGATATCGGTGATTTCAAATTCAGAAATTGGAAAGTTATCCACATCAAAGAAGTCCGCATGCATTAAATGTTCAGTGAGGTTTTTGATCGGAATCGGATCGGTTTTGGGGATGTCAGAGATAGAAATAGACGTCATGTCAATTTCAAATTTGCCCCCAGACAATCCATTTTTATCATTCAACATAAATCCTTGACTGATTCTGACTTCTCCTTCGTGGCTTCCGGCTTCCCTCATTTTGGTTCCTTTCCAGAATAGTTTGGATCGCTCAAGATCAAGTTTCAGCGTGTCCACTTCCAAAACTCCAATCTTGCTTTGACTTTGTTGCTTTTGGGTAATGACCTTTTGGATCTCAGAATTTGACTTTTCCA
>DATIAI010000340.1:0-7270 GCA_035458065.1 Algoriphagus sp.
AAGTGAAATAGCCAATAGTAAACAGCTGAGGATATTAGAATTGAACAGGAGATTAAGGAATCTTCCAATGTGGGATTTTGGACTAGGGCCGGTCGCGACAGCGGAAGAGGCTTGGTAGGTTAAACTTTACTTAGCCCAAATGTTAATTTGACTACAATTGATCCACTACTACACTCCTTTGCGACACTTTCTAATGCATCAAGGGACTAACTTTTGAAATGGTCCGGCACTTTTAGGGCCTGAGATCAGCAAAACAAATGTCCGATGGCAATCAGGATATATCCATTTTCTTTTTATTTCAGACAAAAAATACAGAGTCCCCTAGACAGTTTGGAGCGAATAATTAATTTTATTCTCGGGTCCTAATAAAAGTCCTTCTGACAATGAGATATCCAAGAACTAGGGGAATAGGGGAGATTTTTAGCCCTAATTTTTAGAGACCTTTCACACTAAAATTGATACATACATTATATTGCTTTGTTGAAAAATAAAGAGTTAATCACTTAAGGAAATGGTTAAGAAATATTCAGTATTGATATGTTTGGCCATTTCAGTGATTTTGATAATTATAGCATCCTCAGTTTATCCAGGCGGCTCATTGGATAACAAAAATTCGATAGGATTTGACTGGTCAAAAAATTTCATAAGCAATTTGTTTGCAACAAAGGCCTTAAATGGTTCAGAAAATCCTGGTAAGATTTGGGCAATTGTTGGAATGGCATTCCATTCGGTTGGTTATGGAATTTTTTTTATCAACACGTCAAAAAAAATATCTCCAAGACTATGGGCAAACATTTTAAAATTTATAGGTGCTGCCAACATTATATTTATATTCTTGATTGCAACACCTCTGCATGACTTAGGGACAATATCGATCATTTTAACATTGTTTGGTTTATTTACAATTACGGTATTTATCCTTAAGTCAAAGCTTCATTTACTTAAACTGTGCTGTATTATTTGCTTATTGACTTTTTACTGTTTCTTCGTCTTTTTTGGTTTTGGTTATTTGGGTTTGGCTGTCATCATGCAAAAAGTATATAATGCAAGTTCGATTCTTTTAGTATTAGGGTTAGAGTATTTTACCAAATATGAAGACTTTGTACAAATTAAACCGGAAAAACAAAAAATATAAACAACTAATCACAAATACGGGTTTTGAGCGATATTTCTTTACTTCTCCAACACATTTTTGGCTAATCAAAGTTTGGTTCTCTTTGATCAACATTTGTGGTGAAATTCCCCATCCCAGCTATGAATTCTAATTCCCAGCCTGCATAAGGCCCTGCACTTTGGTCAGAATGCTAGCAAGGACAGGTAAACTTAGAGTACAGAAAGATTTTCTTCAGGATGGAAAGGAATTTCATTTCCTTTTACCCTGGAAAGCATAAATGTTCCAAGGGCCTTTTTTAAATAGGATTAAAACACTTTTTTCTTTTCCCTCTGGGCTTATTGACTTTTATTCGCAGACCCAACCTGATTTTTAATTTGAAAATTCTCCAAAAACGTAAACTGATCCGGTATGCCAATCTGTTGGATCAACCCATTCGCTTCAATCCATTTTTATTTAGCAGGGACTTTCTCCTTTGGGCGCTTCTGGGCTTGATAGGTGGAACCATCGCGGGGATTTATTGGATTGTTTTGGAGTCATTTATTCATTGGATGCAACCGTTTCAGGGTTGGCAGGTAATTCCTTTGATGACAATTTCCGGATTTCTGGCAGGATTGGTTATTCATTTAATCGGCGACCCCGGGGAGATTCATCTCATTGTCAACAATATCCGGTTTAACAAAGGGAAACTAAATCCCAAAAATAATCCTTCCATGATTTTGTCCTCCCTGCTTTGTGTGGCATCCGGAGGAAGTCTCGGACCCGAAGCACCCTTGGTTCAGGTTACTGGCTCCACCGGCACCTGGCTGGGGAAACTCTTCCGGCTCAAGGGAGAAAAGCTCAGAACTTACAGCATCGCAGGAATGGCCTCAGGTTTTACTGCACTTTTTGGCGCACCGCTTGGCGGAAGTCTGTTTGCAGTGGAAATTCTCCACCATAAACACATGGTCGAATATTACCGGGCAGTAATTCCGGCATTGGTTGCAAGCTGCTTCAGCTATGTGGTTTTTGCATTGATAATCCATCTGGGATTAGGGCCGACCTGGAATTTTCCTACCTATACCTATGGCGGAATATTTGATTTTGGCTATGCTGCACTATTTGGCGTTTTGGCTTCGGCGGTTGCATGGCTTTTTATTTATTGCACCAAATTCTGTAAGAAAGCCTTTGAGGCAAAGCCCCTTCCAATCTATGTGAAAACGACAATCGGCGGTTTTTTGCTGGGTTGGATTTCTTTTTACTTTCCTATAACCCGATACTTTGGACACCATGAAATCAACGAACTTATCCAGCAAACAACTGGATGGGAAGCTTTGATGGCTATTCTCCTTTTTAAAATATTGGCTATTTCCATTACGGTTACCTCCGGGTGGAGAGGCGGGTTTATTATTCCTTTATTTTTTGTAGGCACTGCGTTTGGCCTATTGATATGCCAATTGTTTCCAGGACTCAATCCAACCCTGACCATTGTCAGCTGCATGGCTGCGATCAACGCCTGTGTGACCCGGACACCTGTGAGCACGACAATTCTTTTGACAGTGCTTACAGGCTTTGGCCATTTTGTCCCCATTTTAATTGCCAGTCTGACCGGATATTTTCTGGCCCCAAAAGTTCCTTTTATTCATTCCCAATTAAAGAATACAGAAGAAAAAGGTTAACATCTTTTTGGTTTTGAATTTGAAGGTGGCAAAAGCGTGTACACCCGATATTTTTCCAGAGTTCATCGCAAAGGAAATCATTAAAGAGGTTTATAATTTAGTGAAACAACAGGATGATTGGCAGGAAAGGCAGCTTACGATAGGGAACTTGCCCGACCCGAGTTGATCCTCAAGCATAGAGCTTCCCACTTCTAATAAACTTTGGTAGTAAATTACTATCCAAATGAGAACAGAGAAATTGATAACATTAAGACCCGCTACGATAGGTGACCTTGAGCTACTTAAGTATTGGGATACTAAGCGGCATGTGATTGACTCTGATCCGGATGATGATTGGAATTGGGAGAGTGAATTGGACCGTACACCGGAATGGAGAGAACAGTTAATAGCGGAGTTGGACGGGGAACCCCTTGGCTTTTTGCAAATCATCGATCCCTATACCGAAGAGTCTCATTATTGGGGAGATGTCGGGGAGGATAAAAGAGCTATAGACATTTGGATCGGTGAAGAGAGCAACCTTAACAAGGGATATGGGACAACCATGATGAAACTCGCAGTGGAACGGTGTTTCAGTAACCCTGCCGTAACTGGAATTCTGATTGACCCATTAAAAACCAACACCCAAGCGCATCGGTTTTATGAAAGACTTGGATTTGAAAAGATTGAAGAAAGGGAGTTTAACGGAACCGCTTGTTATGTCTATGAATTGAAAAGAAATCGAGAAAGTAAGGGTTAGATTTTTGCCGGCACTTAAGGGGGCAGGAGAAAGACAGGATCATATCTGCTTCAAAAAAGGTTCTGGCTGATTCCATTGCTACAATTTCGCAGTTCTTCCAAAAATCAAGGAAAAAATGAGGGTTGGTTCAAATTGGGCATCAATTCATATTGATTCAACTTACACCCAGCAACCTTTTAATTTTCAAATGGAATTATAAATAGTTTGAATTAAGCCTGGTGAGGTATAACAAAAGGCCCGGGAACAACTTTACTTTCCTTACGTCAGTTTCCTCGTCCCGGAGTAATATTATTTCTAGGATGTAAAAGGGGAGTGGTAGATTTTTTAGCAGCGTTATTGAATTTAAATCAGAAGCTAAAGTACTCTTAAGGAGGGATGATGGAGGTTTTTAATTTCTGATGATCAAATATAACGGTGATTTTTCTCAACATCCTCAATATCAGTGTTGTGTGAGTTTGAAATAACGCGGGAATCCGGTAACTTTCAATATCGCTCTGGCTCGGATCATTATTATAGATTCTCTGTCCTCTGTTGATGAGTACTTTTTGCACGAAGAAAATTCCCTATAGTTTAATCTTCAACCATAAACCATCAAAACCATGAGAACTCGATTTCTAGCACCGCTTTCCTTTCTTGCGTTATGTTCTATTCTCTTTTTATCAAGTTGCGATAAAGATCATAAAGTAAAGATCTGCCACAAAGGCAAAATTATTTTGATTGACGTCGAATCCGTGCCCATGCACCAGGCGCATGGAGATGCAGTTGATAAAGATAATGACGGCTATTTCGATTTAGACAATTCCTGCAGCGAAGTAGATTGTGATGACACTGATCCCAGTGTTAATCCTGGTGCCGATAACTGCGGAGATCCTTGTAGTATTACCGGTTTTCAGCTTCTTAACGCTACATGTACCGATCCTGATTTGACTTACGATTTGCAACTTCGAATCACTTATCAAAACCCACCAGCAGCCGGTACTCTTGACGTTTCCATAGATGGCGCAGTTACCTCGTTCCCTATTGGCACCTCTCCTCAAATTGTTAATGTATTTGGCTTGCCTCCGACAGGTGAAGGTGTGGACGTTTCCGCCAGTTTCTCAGCTGATCCTACATGTCAATTGGCTGTGGCTAACTTATATGAAGCCCCGGATTGTGGCATACTTTAATGATATTTAATGCTGCTTAAAAAACTGACTGGCATAAGCCTTATTTTACCCAATGGTATAGGATACATGTCAGTCAGTTGTTTTGTGCCGAATTGTAAATAGTTTTTCGCGTAATTCGGAATTATTGAAATTACAAGGATAACATCACGTTTTTTTTTAAGGATGACTTTCCCGTCTTTTTGGTCAAGCACCTTTCGATGTGTTATTTAAAAATCGAGATTTATATCTTTTGATATTTCGGATAAGGACCAATTTAAATGTACTTGTCATAACCTTTTCAAAACTGTTTCCAACATGAAAGAGAGCCTAATATTAATCGAAGGAAAAAACGTTAATAATGAAACGTTAAGAAGTAAATCACTATCCAATGCGAAGCAGTTAGTGGTAGGGAGCGTAATTGGTTTCGGAGTGATTATGCATATAGCAGCAAATGATTTAGAAGACTTAAATGCTGCCCTTTTGAGTTTTGCAAAAATTGAGGGGGTTACCGGCATAGTGACTTTGATGATAAGATCATAATGGGATTTCCTGCCCAAAAATGAGGGTAGAAGCCATATCCCCAACCTTAGGCTTCTCTTTTGGGATTTGGTTTTTGTAAACTGAATTCGATTTAGCTTTTGCTCTGAATTCAAGCTGATATTTTTTCCGATTCAGAGCAACTGCTTTTTCAGGTTTAGCAAAACGCGTCAAGGTGATGCTGAATTCCGGAATCCCTAGCTACTTTTGGGGATTAGGTAGAATACATCGCCCACACTAATGATTTTTTAACTGAGCTCTTTTCTTCTCTGAAAGGTTCCTATTTCAGTATTTTATTGAAAAGCTATTAACACTCATTGTTTTTAAAAATGCGCTGAAACAGTAGGTAACATTTTCCTAACAGAAAGTTGAATTTTTTATCAAAAAAGGAGGTGATTTTTGAAATTTTCATCGAGGTAACTTCATGATCTCTTCATTTTAATTACCTCAAGGCAAATTTCCCGGTCTCTAATTTTGTGGTTTAATCGTCCATTTAAACCTTTTAAACATGGGGAATTTTACTCTTAAAAAAACACATGCAATCCCTCGATTGTGCGTGGCCTTTAGTATGCTCTTTTTTTTATGGGGAATTGGAGGGGTTCAGGCTAAGGCCTTACCCTTAATTTCAGACATGAAAACCTTTGCGGTAGTTTCTGGCACTGTGAAAGATGAAACTGGCGCACCACTTCCAGGAGCAGCAATTCTGGTAAAAGGAACAACAACCGGAACAATCACAGATCTTGACGGAAAGTTTTCACTTGATGTCCCAACTGATGCGGTTTTGGTGATATCCTATCTTGGATATACCCCAAAAGAGATTTCAGTGAGTGGTCAATCGATTTTAACCATTCAGTTAGAGCAAGATGATTCCGAGCTGAACGAGATTGTGGTGGTGGGTTATGGTACACAAAAACGATCTGATGTAACCGGGGCCATTGGTTCTGTGAAAAGTGAAAACTTCAACAAAGGGGTAATTACTAATCCTGTGGATCTTTTGCAGGGGAAGGTGGCAGGAGTGAACATCACTTCCACCAGCGGAGAGCCCGGTGCAAATCAAAATGTGATCATTCGGGGAATCGGCAGTTTGCGATCCGGAACACAGCCACTTTATGTTCTTGATGGATTTTTGCTCGATAATTCCGATACAGGTATCGCCTCCAATCCACTCAGCTTCCTGAATCCGAATGACATTGAAAGTATCGATGTATTAAAGGATGCCAGCGCTACTGCCCTGTATGGTTCCAGAGCGTCCAATGGGGTTATCGTAATCACTACAAAGAAAGGAAAGGCGGGTACGTCACGGGTAAACCTATCTGCATCCACGGGTTGGTCCAAGATGGCTAATCAAATCGATGTCTTTGGAGCAGATGAGTTTCGACGCCAGGTAGTCGCAGTAGGCGGTGCTTTGGAAGATTTTGAGGGAAATACCAATTGGCAAGATGAGTTGACTCAGGTTGGGTTTTCTCAGGATTACAGCTTATCCATGAGCGGAGCCAACACCGAGAAATTTTCCTATTTCGCTTCTCTTGGATACCAAGACCAGGAAGGCATTTTGAAAACCAGCGAATTGAAGCGCTATTCCGGCAAATTGAATATGAATCAGAAAGCCTTTGAAGGTAGGATGATCATAGATTACAATTTGACTGCTTCCTATACCGAAAATTTGCGTCCAAGCATTGGATCCACGATCAGCGATATGCTTTATCTGAATCCTACCATTCCTGCATATACTAACGGCGAGCCTACGCTACTCAATACCAATGCCTTGAATCCTCTGAAGCGGTATGAGTTGTACAGTGATGATGCGGCAAACAACCGGATATTGGGTACAATTTCTCCTTCCATCGAAATTTTTGACGGACTTACTTATAAGCTAAATCTTGGAGTAGATTATTCTAATACAAGCAGATATATCCAGAATAAGCCTTACACAGAAGTCATCAATGAATCCAATGTGTCGGATGGTACCTTGGATGAATTGATATCTGCCAATACCAACGGCATGGTGGAAAATACGATCACCTATAACTGGAACAACTATGAGCACAATTTTACCGTGTTGGCGGGTCATTCCTTTCAGACA
>DATIAI010000341.1:0-11937 GCA_035458065.1 Algoriphagus sp.
ATGTTGTTGTTCAGTCTTAGCAAGCCTTCATTTTCCCGGTTGGTGGATATCTCATGACTCAAGCCATCCACCCAAAACACGCCCAAGTCACGCTCTGGATCAAAGATCCACGCGTCACCTTCTGAATCCATCACCAATTCATAATTAGCCGAATCAGGGATTTTGGATTTTGGAAGTTTTAGGGATCTGGTGACAATAAGCCGATTAGGATCGATCAGTTCGATAATTCCAGCCTGATTAATAGACCAAATCATCCCATCAGGAGACTCTCCAAGCCAGGCGATTTGATCAGAGGAAAGGCTTCCGTTTGCGGAGCCGGCCTTGAGATAGATGGTGCCTTTTTGAACCGGATCAAATATGCTGATTCCATGTTGGGGATGGGTAAACCAAAAACGGCCTTGACGGTCTTTGAGGATCATCCCGATTGCATCCGAAGCCAGCTTATACTGAGTGGTATATTTTATCGAGCCCCTGGTAAACTTTTCAGTTTCAGGATTAAATACATCAAAAAGTCCATTGACATTTTTAACCCAAAGTTGGTTTTCAGGACCAACAGCCAGTTTAATAATCGTATTATGGGAAATCGAGGTGGTGTCTGTGGAGTTGAAAAATGACTTGACCCTGGTGCCATCGTATCGATAAAGCCCATAGGCAGTGCCATACCACATCATTCCGTTTGGATCCCGCAGGATGCTCAGGACATTGGAGTTGGACAGCCCAAGATCTTCATCCAGATTTCTGAAGACAAGTTCCTCCATTTGGGATTGCGCCTGGGTTGAATGGAAACTTAAAATCCATCCAAATCCAATAATTGAAAGTATATACAGCTTAACTCTTCCCATTTCCTTTTTGCACACCGTACACAGCTCTATCTATGCGCATTATGTTTCTTCTTCTGCAAAATTGCGCGAAGAATTCTTAATAAAATAAAAATTACATGAATGACCTAGTCTTGGATCCTCGCATTTATAAAAATTGAAGCTTTCTTAAAACAGTTTTATAAAAAAAATCCGTCCAAGGAAACCAGGGACGGACTTAAATTTTAGACAGGATTTACTTAGATAAAGCGGTTGATCAGGTTTTCGAAATATTCCTGCTTGCCGCTGAATTGGGTAGGCTCCCCTACTTCAAATGCATAATTTCTCAGGTCTTCCAAAGTAAGTTTTCCTTCTTCGAAAGCTTTTCCCTTACCGGAATCAAAGCTTGCGTAGCGGTTCTTTCTTCTTTCCAAATAGTCGGATTTTTCCAGAATATCATTTGCAATCAGCATACCTCGTGCAAAAGCATCCATGGAACCGATGTGTGCCAGGAATAGATCATCCGGATCGGTGGAATTTCTTCTGACTTTCGCATCGAAATTAACTCCTCCACCCTGAATTCCACCTGAAGAAAGAATCACCAACATGGATTCTGCAAGTTCCTGAAGATTGAGCGCAAACTGATCTGTATCCCAGCCGTTTTGGTAGTCACCACGGTTGGCATCGATACTGCCCAACATGCCTGCATCGGCTGCAGCCTGAAGTTCGTGCTGGAAGGTATGTCCGGCCAAAGTAGCATGGTTGACTTCGATGTTTAATTTGAAATCCTTGTCCAATCCATAGTGACGCAGGAAGCCAATCACGGTCTCAGAGTCGTAGTCATACTGGTGTTTGGTTGGCTCCATTGGCTTTGGCTCAATAAAGAAGGTGCCTTTGAAACCGTTCTTACGAGCATAGTCTCTAGCCAAGGTCAAGAATTTGGCAAGGTGATCTTTTTCACGCTTCATGTCGGTATTCAGCAATGACATGTAGCCTTCACGACCTCCCCAGAACACGTAATTTTCTCCACTCAATTTGATCGTTGAATCAATCGCATTTTTCACCTGCGTACCGGCAAAAGCCAAAACGTCAAAGTTTGGATTGGTCGAAGCACCGTTCATGTAGCGAGGATTGCTGAAAACGTTTGCAGTTCCCCAAAGCAATTTGATTCCGGAAGCTTTTTGGTGCTCCAATGCATAATCAGTGATGATCTGCATGCGCTTTTCGTAATCTGCCAAAGTTGGTCCCTCATCGATCAAATCGATGTCATGGAAACAATAGTATTCTGCTCCGATTTTGGAGGTGAATTCAAAAGCTGCATCCATCTTGTCTTTGGCGCGCTGGATCGGATCCGGACTTGCATCCCAAGGATGAACGATTGTGCCCGGTCCAAAGGGATCTCCACCGGTGCCGCAGAAGGAATGCCAATAAGCTATGGAAAACTTGAAATGCTCCTTCATCGTTTTCCCGCCGATTATTCTTTTTTCGTCATAATAACGAAACGCCAGTGGGTTGTCACTTTCTTTTCCCTCAAAAGGGATTTTGTGGATGGATGGAAAATAGGTCTTAGCCATAATTCTCTCGGTTATTTAGGTAAATAGGTTTTAAAAGTAATCAACCGGCGATGCCGGATTTGAGTATTTCATTCAATTTGTTTTCCCAGTTGGAGTAAGCATCCAAGTAAGGTTGGTTGAAATTTGGATTCGGTTCCAGGGTTTCCAAAAGACCAAGTCCTTCAAACGCCTCGATTTCAGATCCAAATACCCCTGCTCCGATTCCGGCCCCTCTGGCTGCACCTTGAGCTCCGTCGGTGTCATACAATTCCAGATTGACATCATTCATCTGGACAAAGGTCTTTCTGAACAATGGACTGAGAAACATATTTGCTCTTCCGGCTTTCACGGTCTTCAAATTCATTCCCATGTCTTTCATGATTCGAAATCCATAAGTCAAAGAAGCCACGATTCCCTCTTGAGCAGCACGCACCACATGCTTTCTGTCATGCTTGAGCAGATCTAGTCCCAGCATGTGCGCTCCAACAGGTTTGTTTTGCATGATCCGCTCCACTCCGTTTCCGAAAGGGATAAAGACCAAACCCTCTGCTCCTATGGGTGCGCCATTTCCTATGGCATTCATTTCCTCGTAAGAAATCCACTTGCCGCCCATGACTTTTTTGAGCCAGGAATTCAGAATTCCAGTGCCATTTACACAAAGTAAAACTCCATAGGAAGGTTTTTTCTTTGAGTGGTTGACATGGACAAAAGTATTCACTCTGGAATGTGGATCATAAAGCGGGGAATCACATACACCATAAACCGTCCCGGAAGTACCCGCTGTAGTCGCCAATTCGCCTGGTTTTAACACCTGAAGAGAAAAGGCATTGTTGGGCTGATCACCTGCACGATACGAAATCGGAACACCAGCTTCAAGTCCTGTTTCTTTAGCAGCGGCTTCGGTCACTTTCCCTTGAACAGAAAAAGAAGGGGCCGCTTCCGGAATCCACTCCTTGGGGATTTCCATCTGCTTCAGGAGTTTTTTGCTCAAGGCATTTTCTTTGAAATCCCAGAAAATCCCCTCGGAAAGTCCCGTTTCTGATGTCATAATTTCACCGCTCAATTTCATGGCGATGAAATCACCGGGAAGCATGATTTTATGGATCTTGGCAGCAACTTCAGGCTGATTTTCAATCACCCAGCGGAGCTTGGATGCGGTGAAATTTCCCGGAGAATTCAGTAAATGCGGAAGGCAATAGTCTTCTCCCAGCGCTTTGAAGGCCTTATCACCAATACTTACGGCCCGGCTGTCACACCAAATGATCGATGGCCGCAGGACTTTTTGATCCTTGTCCACACAGACCAATCCGTGCATTTGATAGGCAATTCCGATTCCTTTGAGCTCTCCGTTTTTGACCTCGGCTTTTTGGCGGACATAGGCAATCGTCTCCTTCACATACTTCCACCACATTTCAGGATCTTGCTCCGCCCAGCCTGTTTCGGGCGCACTGATTCCCATTTCCTCTTCGGGAAAAGCTTTGGAAGCGATGGATTTTCCGGATTCTGCATCCAAAAGTGAGGCCTTGACCGAGGAACTTCCGATGTCAAGGCCCAATAGTAATTTTCTCATTCTTTTATTACCAGAAAATAGTGTAAAGTCCAGCGATAATACCTGCGATCAAGATTGCGCCAATCTTGAATCCGGTACTTGTACTGAACAACTCTGCATTGATTTCGATACTCTTTGGATGGTCTTTTCCCTTTCCTTCAACCAAACTGATGATGATCATCAATGCTGCCAAAACAAGGAATACCACACCCATTCGATCTAGGAATGGCAAGTCAGGTAACATGATTTTCAGCACTACTGAAAGCGGAATACTTAAGGCAGCACCAACTAGTGCTGCATTGGAAGTGGTTTTTTTCCAGAAAACTCCAAAGAAGAAAATCGCAAATACGCCTGGGCTGATAAATCCGGTGTATTCCTGAATAAACTGAAACGCCTGATCCAACTGACCTAAAGCAGGCGCCACAATGGCTGCAATAATAAAGGCAACCACAGCGGTAATTCGACCTACTTTTACCTGATTGGCTTCAGAGGAAGTTTTACCAAAGTACTTGCTGTAAATATCCATTGTGAAAATGGTCGAAGTACTGTTGGCCATGGATGCGAGTGAGGAAACAATAGCTGCAGTCAAGGCAGCAAAGGCAAGTCCTTTCAATCCTGTGGGTAAAACCTGAAGCAAAGTCGGATAAGCTCTGTCTGACTTGATCAAGCCAGTTACCGGATCTTTCATAGACTCGATAAAACCAGTGTCAATGCCATTGTTAACGATCACCAACGCGGCAATCCCAGGGATAACGACAATCAAAGGCATCAAAAGCTTTAAAAATCCTGCGAAAATCATCCCTTTCTGAGCTTCATCCAAACTTTTTGCGGCCAATGCACGCTGCGTGATGTATTGGTTGAAACCCCAATAACTCAAATTGGTGATCCACATCCCCCCAATCAAAACCGATAAGCCGGGAAGATCTCCGTAAGCATCTCTGGTCCCACCCTTTCCGTCAGGAATCATCATTTCACCTTCGCTCAGGATCATTGAAAAGTGTCCTGGAACTTCATTTCTCAGAATTCCCAAACCAGCCCAAGCATCTCCACTGCCGACCATTTGAAGAGAGATGTAAGTGGTAGCCAATCCACCTGCGATAAGGAAAACTACCTGAACCACATCTGTCCATGCTACAGCTTTCAACCCACCATAGATGGAATAAACCATGGCAAAAAGCGCCAAACCAATGATCCCATAAGTCAAAGGAATGTCAAGAATGGTATTCAAACTCAAAGCTCCCAGATACAAAACCGAGGTCAGGTTGACGAAGACATACAGCAAAAGCCAAAATACGGCCATTGTCGTACGAACCCGGGTATCGTATCTATCCAGCAGAAAACCCGGCATGGTATAGATCCCTTTCTTGATGTATACCGGGAGGAAAAAGATCGCAACGACCAGCAAAGTAGCAGCTGCCATCCATTCGTAGGTCGAGATGGCAAGTCCAAGCGCAAAGCCCGAACCTGACATACCGATGAATTGCTCCGCAGAAATATTGGAAGCAATGAGTGAAGCTCCAACTGCCCACCAAGGCAGGGCTTTTGAAGCAAGAAAGTAATCTGAGGAGTTCTTGACGTGGCCTTTTTTCTCTCTTGAGACAAAAAGGCCCATTCCTATGATCAGGAAACAGTAGCCAAAGAAGACTATGAGGTCAATGGGTTCTAAAAGCATACAACAAGGTTGATAGATGGTTTTGGGTAATGTTAAAAGGTATTAGTTTAAATTTTACAAATTAAGGTCGATAAATATAAGGGTTTGGTTTAAACGTCAGAACAAAAAAATCGGGAAGGTCAGATTTATTCAAAAATTTCGAGGAGGGGCTCCCATTCCTCAGTAGAAAATTCCAAGGAATCGATTTTTTCCAAATAACTAATACCCGTAACATTGGAAACCCAAACTTGATCGGCTTTCAACAGGTCATTTGGTCCAAAATCTGCTTCGGTCACCAATCTTGGAATTTTCTCCAAAATTGCCCGCCTCCCCACTCCTGCAATGCAGCCAGAATCTAATGAAGGAGTATAAACTTTCTTTCCTTTTCTCCAGAAGATATTGGATGAACTCGCCTCTGCTACTTTTCCTTTATAATCCAGCAAAATGAGTTCGTCAAGGTTTCTGTCCTCCCGCTCTTGAGCTGCCATTATATAGGGTAAAGCATTAAGTGTCTTGCACTGACTCCAGGGATAAGGGAAAAGCACGATCTTTTCAGAAAATGAGGTTTGAAATTTCACTTTCGTCGCCGGTGCCAGGCTTTGAATTTGGAGAGTTGGATAGGAATCGTTGGTTTCAGGAGTGTATTTCCCTGATCCACTTCGAAAAAGATTCCATCGGATACGGAGCTTTTGTCCGGAAAATTCTGAGGCCACCCAATTTTCCAGGTTCGAAAAATCACTGAGTTTTGAGTTAAGCTTAAGTATATCCATCCCCATCTGAAGTCTTTCCAAGTGAAGGTCAAAAAATCGAACTTTTTCCCCATCAAACACCATCGTTTCAAAAATTCCATCCCCAAAATTCATTGCGCGATTAGGGATGGGAAACTCCGAGATTTTTTGCCAAACGCCAGAAACAGATAAATAGGTATAAACTGTATCAGTTTCGCTCATAAAAGTGTTCGTATTCGATCAGAAATAATATTTGTTCAATATAGACCTTGTTAAAAGTAGTAAACAAAACCACGTTTAAAGTCTTTAAATGCCGAAAGAAAACAAAAAATAACTTAATCTTGAGTAAGGAAAAGTGTTAGCATTAAAATTGGTTAAAAAGTCCCCATGGCAAACAAAAGCAGTGTATTTGATATGATCGGCCCGGTAATGATCGGCCCATCATCCTCACATACCGCCGGAGTGGTAAGAATAGCACGTGCAGCCATCCGGATTTTAGGAGGCACACCCGATGAGGCGAGTATTACCTTTTATAATTCTTTCGCCAGAACTTACGAAGGCCATGGGAGTGATCGGGCTATTTTGGGGGGCTTGATGGATTTCAAAACCGACGATCCCAAAATCAAAAACGCCTTGGAAATCGCCGCCGAAAGAGGTCTGAATTACAAATTCAAATCCATAGGCAATTCCTCTATCCACCATCCGAATACGATCAAGTTGAACCTCAGAAAAGGTGAAACACAAATAGAGGTAGTAGGCGAAAGTCTCGGAGGAGGTGTGATCAACATTGCGGAAGTAGATGGATTTGTGGCAAATTTTTCTGCCCATAATCATACTCTGATCATCAAAGCAGAAGATATTTCCGGGGCTATTGCCTTTATCTCAGGTGTAATAGCACAGGAAAAAACCAATATTGCTGCTATGTCTGTTTCCAGAAAAGGAAAACATGATATCGCCTGCCATGTGATAGAAATGGATTCGGGAATAAGGGAAATTACTACGCTCTATCTAAAATCCCTTCCGTGGATTTCTCAACTAATTTATATTCCGGATATTGATTTATAATTGCTTTTAACCAAACTAAAACTAAACCAATTAATTATGAGAAAACTTTTTCTGGGAGTTTTTGTGACTCTGGGGCTCTTCACCTCCTCGATGGCGCAGGTGGAAACACCTCCCGGACCCTATGATCTGCAAACGGCCGTCAACATTGCTTTGGAAAACAATCTTACTCTAAAGAGAACCGCTCTGAACCAGGAAATCACTGAAGCTACCCTATTGCAAAATAAAGGACAGCGATATCCATCCCTGAGTACAGGATCCAGCTACGGAGTCAGATGGGGCCGATCTATCAACCCCGTAACCAACCTATTCGAAAACAACCGAATCGGAAACATCAATTTCTCCGCAAGTTCGAATGTCCCTATTTTCAATGGTCTTAGGATTAATAATTCTATTGCCCAGGCAAAAACAGATTTGGAGGCAGGATTATACAATTTGGAGGCAACCAAAAACGATATCACCCTAAACGTCATTAACCTCTTTATAAATGTTGTATTCAACCGTGAACAGGTGAAGATTGCTGAAAACCAACTCAACACCACCACGGAGCAGATGCAAAGGACCAAGAAACTGGTCGATGCAGGTTCGCTTCCGGTGTCTGACTATCTGGATCTTCAATCCCAAAATGCGACCAACCAACTTGAAGTGATCAATGCACAAAACAGCTATCGAAGTGCCAAGCTTAATCTAGCGCAAGCAATGCAGATTCCTTTCACGGAGGATTTTAGCGTGATCGAGCCAGAGTTTGAAATGGAGGAAGGATTGATGGCTACAGAAACCAGTGAGGAGATTTATGAAGCGGCGGTAGACATCATGCCTGAAATCAAAGCAGCTGAGGCGAATGTCAGAAGCGCAGAATACGAAGAAAAAATCGCTAAGGGTGCATTTTACCCAACCATTGGTATCGGAGCAAATATCTTCACCAACTACGTAGATCAGGTATTTGGCACTGACAGACCTTCCTTCAGCGAGCAGTTTGATTCCAACCTTTCTCAGGCCGCAAACCTTCAATTGAGTATTCCGATTTTCTCCAACTTCAACAACAAAGCAACACTTCAGCGAGCTCGTGCCCAAAAAGCAATCCAGGAAGTCACGGCTTTGGAGGCCAAAAATCAGCTTAGAATCGATATCGAAACCGCCTATAACAGTGCATTGGCAGCAGACCTTTCTTACAAGGCTTCAGTCATTCGAGTGAATAGTTTGCAGGAAACCTTCCGCATCGCCCAACAGCGATTTGATTTGGGAGCCATCAACTCGGTCGACTTCCAAGTGGCCCAGAACAACCTCTTCAATGCACAGGCTGACTTACTGAATGCAAAATACACTTACATATTCAGAGTAAAAGTGCTTGATTTTTATCTCGGTAACCCCATCAACTTAAACTAAACCATGGCTACTAAAAAGTCTAATAAACTCTTGTATTACCTACTGGGAGCAGTAGGACTAATTATCGTTCTTGCTGTAATCGGGCGCTCTGCAGGATGGATCGGCGGTGCAAAAGAAACCGAAGTGGAATTTGCTACTGCTAAAAAAACGATGATTATAGAGAAAGTAAGTGCCTCCGGAGAAATCCAACCAGAGGTGGAGGTTAAATTGTCTCCTGACGTTGCCGGGGAAATCATCGAACTTAATGTGGCTGAAGGTGACTCGGTGGAAATGGGAAAACTCCTGGTTAAAATCCGTCCTGACAATTTCGTGTCAGCTTTGGAAAGAACCCGTGCAAACCTGAATCAGCAAATGGCCAACTTGGCACAGGCCCAAGCGGCTCTGCAGCGTTCAGAAGCACAATTCACCCAAGCAGAACTCAACTTTAACCGTCAAAAAAGACTCTTTGAAGAAAAGGCGATTTCCGAAGCGGATTTCGAAACTGCCAGAGCAAATTACATTTCTGCCGAAAAGGATCTGGAGGCAGCTAAGCAGAATGTTGTCGCTTCAGAATTTATCATAAAAAGCTCCCAGGCCTCTGTCAACGAGGCTTCTGAAAACCTCAGATTGACCAATGTTAATTCCCCGGTTTCAGGGATTGTATCAAGCCTTTTGGTAGAACAAGGCGAACGTGTCGTTGGAACTCAGCAAATGGCCGGTACTCAAATGATGACCATTGCCGATCTTTCCAAAATGGAAGTCAGAGTAGATGTCAACGAAAATGACATTGTAAGGCTTAGCTTGGGTGACACCACCCTGATCGATGTGGACTCATACTCTGCTTTAGGTAAGAAATTCAAAGGCATCGTAACCAGCATCGCCAATACTGCCAATACCAAAACCTCCGCTGATGCTGTGACTGAATTCAAGGTAAAAATCAGGATTCTGAACAGTTCTTATGAAGATTTGGTAAAACAGGGTAACAAATATCCTTTCCGTCCTGGAATGACCGCTTCTGTGGAAATTCTGACCACGACTAAAAATGATGCACTTGCAATTCCGCTTGCGGCTGTTACTACCCGCGAAACCCAACTGGATACATTAGCCGGTGGTACTACCAAAAACAAAGAATTGGTTTTCGTAAGCGAGAATGGAGTAGCCAAAATCAGAACCGTCAAAACGGGTATTTCAGATTATGAAAACATCGAAGTTCTGGAAGGCCTCAAAGAAGGCGATGAAGTAATCTCCGGACCTTATTTTGTTGTCAGCAAAGAATTGAAAGAAGGAGATTTGGTCAAAAAAATGACTGCTGCACCGAAACCTGAAGCCACGGGTTCGAATTAATATTTCTTGATAGACTTAATAAAGCCCGTGTTGTGATCCAACACGGGCTTTTTGCTTCCTCTGCCTGGATTATTCTTTTTTGATACATCGGACATAATGCCCTTCAAAATAAAACACATCACGGATCATCGTCTTTAACTGGTTATTTCCGAAATCTAAGTAAGCAATGAAGTTTGGCAAATAGTCGGGATGGTTTTCATTTCTTGCCCACCAGCCAGTAAAAATACCCTCATCCTTATAACTATAGCTTTGAAATTTCATACCACCTGGTTTTGCATTGAATCCCGCTTCATTGGTAGAAAAATAAGGTGGTTCATTCCAAGAATCTCTACTTTTTAATTTTGGTCCGGCCAAATAAGCTCCTCCCAGTTCCTGTCCCATTTCCACAAAATCCTTGACAAAAGGAACTTCCCAACCCTCGGGACATAAGCACCCGAAAATTGCGTGGATATTGTACAAATTACCATACCGAATTTCATTGTCTGGATCATTCATGTAATAAGAAAATGATGCATAATCATATTCCGGTGGCATGGAAGGATTCCAGGAAGGCCAGTTTGCTCTTTCCAGCACAGGTCTTCCATCTTTTCTGATCGTATTTCGGAGATTTTCAGCCATCCACCATCGATCCCCGATTTTGACGGTTTCATATTCATTTCCTTCCCTATCCTCGACTGTGCCAAATTCAGGGATCATAAATTCCATTAGTTTTTCTTTCCCCTTCCCGTCCTTGACCTGGACAGAATGATTGCCGGCATCGAATTTTACCTGAGTTTCATTTTTCACGCCATTGCTCCAAAAAATATCATAGGGCGGTGATCCTGAAATAATATCAAGTTTGGCAGTTCCTCTTTCAAACCATAGATCCAGAATTAAATCAGAGTTGCCATGAATGACTCCATTCAATCTTTTTTCGATCAAAAATCCGTCATGGTTGAATGTTATAGCAAATTGAAAGTGTTGATTTTCTATGTTCTTATTCTCAAACGTCAAAAACAGACGATTTTCTTGTTTGCCGGGTTGAGATAAGATAATAAATGGATTCGAATCCATTTTGACTTCAAATTGGTAATCCATCAAAGGTCTTTCTACAATCTCAACTTTTTCTGGAAGTAGGTAATGGGGATTTACGGGAAGAGGAGGCAAATCCAAATCTTTTCGGTGAATCAATGAAAAAATCCATTCCGAATGAGCCTTCCTTTGAGCTTTTAATTCTTCAAAAATATTCAAACCAATCCATTGGCTATCGCTGCGCAATCCTTGATCGGATGCGTTAAGGGTAGAGTAGATTCCAGTTAAGGTAAATGCCAAAGAATCACCGGAATCAAAAGCAAATGGCTGTTCAGTCACAATGCCCGAAGAGGTTTCCAATCTAATATCCCGCAAAATCGGACACTCCAGCATTTTCTTGGCTGAAATATCGACTACAGCATGATGCCTCCAAATCATGTCACCCAAGGCAGAAAGAAATCCATCGACAATCTTGGAGGAGGGCAGGTAAAGAAATTTTCCAGCTTTTTCCCTTTGGTATTCTCCTCCATCATCTGAGTTACGAGAATAGATCGAATAATTGGCATTTAGACAATTCCCGTATTCCATCCAAGGTTCAAAGCTGAAGTATTCCAGTGAACTAAGACTGCTCCTGGAAAGAATATAGACAAGTTCATTTTTTTCGGATTGGGTCAAAGTTGAAAGTTGAGCTTGAAAAAATTTGGACCAGAGCAGGGCCTCTTCTGTGTAATAGTCCAATTCAGGCAGATTTGTAAGGCTGTCAAAAATGACCTCGCTCCCTTCAAAATATCTTTTCCAAAAATCATCGACATCTGGAATAACATTTCCTTCATTTTGAATCCAAACTTCCCAAATCCGGGTTTCCCCTCCTATTTTC
>DATIAI010000342.1:0-4601 GCA_035458065.1 Algoriphagus sp.
ATTATTCTCAACGGCAATTCTCGAATCATTTTAATTAGTTTAGATTTCTTCGAAATTAAAGAGTTCAAAAAAAATGGTATACAACAAAAATGGTATACCACGGTTTATGTCATGGCTAAGGCAGGCATTGAAAACCTTTAGCCAAAGTAAGCACAGATACATATAAAAGTACAAATGCTGAATTACTTCCCTATGTCTTGCATTTGCAAACCGATGTTACCTACCGTTTTTGCTGTCTTTCCAATTCCACCATTTTAGCTTTTCTGTTTCGTGTTCGTCTGTCGGTGTGTCCGCAAAGTAAACAGCACATTTGAAAACATACAAAACACATCTGTCTTGAACAGTCCCTGCATAAGCGTTTGAAAGGTCGTAAAGCTTGTAAGGGTTTTTTCCTTTTAAATCAGCAATTGATGTAATACCTATATTCCAAAGGTCAGTAGCCAATGACTTGCCAACCCCTGGAATAATTGTTAGTTCTTTTATTGTTTGTTCCTTCGTCATTTACCTTTTTGAAAATCCTTTTCGTTTTGAATTAAATGGTCGTCCCAATTTTCTCATCCTGTGACCAAATTAATAATTTCGTCGAAACGCTCTATCAGACACTTAAGATTTGTGGAGGCCAAAAAAGTCCAACCGTGCCTAATTGCAGGGTTGATACACAGCAATTTTCATTTTCTATCTAATTCCTGCCAATCTGGAAGATCTCTGCTAATTCTCCTCCCCTATCTTTTCCAGCACCTCAGCGATATCCACCCCTTTGCCCAAAACATCCTTAAATAAGTCCGAGTGAGCCTTGATCCGGTCGATCATCGAAAAAATGGTAAAGTCACTTTTATTGAGTTTCTCATTGACCTCTTTCCAGAGCAATGGTGCAGAAACAGTAGCCCCCGGCTGAGGACGGACGGAATAGACCGATGCAAGCGTCTGCCCGGTTCGGTTTTGCAGATAATCGAGGTAAATCCTACCCTTTCGGCTCACGATCTTTCGCTCCAGCGTAGTCAGCTTAGGCATGCGTTCCTGGATGATCGAACAGAGCAGTTTGCAGAATTCTCTTCCTTCCGCAAAGGAATAGTTTGCCCCCATGGGGATGTAGATGTGTAAGCCACTCGCCCCGGAGGTTTTGCAGTGTGCTTCAATTTCCAGCTTTTTGAGGAGCTCGTGAAAGGCTTGGGCCACCTCGATTACCTCCTTGAAGGTGTTTTTTTCCGAAGGATCCAGATCGATCACAATATAATCCGGCTTATCCAAGTGACCGATTCGGGCGTTCCAAGGATTGATCTCAATGCATCCCAAATTGGCCATATAGACCAAAGTAGCCTCATTCTGGCAAAGCATGTAATCGATGTTTTTGTCGGTTGATTCAGAATAAAGCGAGGTGGTCTTGACCCAATCCGGATAGGTTTCCGGAGTGTCTTTTTGATAAAAGCTTTTTTTATCAATTCCATTGGGATGGCGGTGGAGATTCTGTGGCCGATCTACCAAAAATGGAAGCATGTATTCCGAAACGGCCAGATAATAGTCGATCAGGTCGTATTTGGTTATCCCCTCTTTTGGCCACAGCGGCTTTTCCAGATTGGTCACAGAAACGTGGATCCCTCCGATATCCAGACTCCCTTTTTGGAGTGGTTTAATCTCTTTCGAGGAAGTCTCAATTGATTCGACCCGAAGTTTCTGAGGCGCTTTTTCATCCCGAAGCGTTTTAAAAACCGGGTGTCGAAGGCGACCTGTGTCTGTCCATTCTGCAAATGTGACTTCCGCGATCAATTCCGGCTTCAGCCAGTTCGGCTCCCTACCGGCTAGCTTAATTTTCTCATTGAATGGAGACTTGGCCTGTTCGAGTTTCTTAAACTTGGAAAGAAGTTCTTTCTGTAGGCTGCCTGAAAAACCTGTTCCGCAATTGCCGATGTAGGTTAATTTGTCGTTTTTGGTCATTCCAAGAATCAGCGATCCAAAAGGCCGATTTTCGGATGTGGTATAGCCACAGATGATGGTTTCCATACTATTCTGTGTTTTGAATTTGAGCCAATTCTCAGTTCTGGATCCGGGATAATATCGGGAATCCGCTTTTTTTCCAATGATCCCTTCCAATCCCCTCTCCTTTATTTCTTCAAAAAGCGCTTCTCCCTTTCCCACTACATGATCACTCAAACGGATCTGTGGGATATCCTCAATCAGTGTCGCCAAGAGCTCCTTTCGTTCGGTCAAGGGAAGGTGAATGATACTGTGTCCGTCCAAATACAACAGGTCAAAAACCATGTAAACTAAGTCTCCTTTGGGGTCGTCATCGTAGTGCTGGAGCCATTGGAATTTGGAAACACCCTCTTTATCTAATGCAACGATCTCTCCATCCAAAATGGCACTCTGGGGAATTTGTTTCAGCTGGTCAAAAAGCTTTGGATATCGATTTGAAAACGAAATACCGTTTCTGGAGTAGAGCGTTGTTTCTTTGGAGGTATCATGATTGCAAATCGCCCGGTATCCATCCCATTTAATTTCGTAAATCCAGGATTTTTTGAAGTTCAGATCTTTGCTCATTGAGGCTAGCATAGGAGAAATCTGACTTTTTAAACTAAGCTCAGTAGGTTCTGCCTCTTCAGCAGACTTTTCAAGATGAAGATTGGCATCGTAATCCAGGTCGATGGCCATATCGTCCTTCTTTTTGATCAATAGCCACTGGGGTTGCTTGGCTTGGATTCCTGTCCTGACCAGCGCAAAATCGCCCCGAAGCTTCGCCCCGAAAAAGGAGATTTTCATGTCACCTTCTTCATACATTTTCTGAAGATCGGTTGTCTTTCCTTCCATTGGCTGGTAGGTTCCTGTGTCCCAAATGGTCATTTCACCTGCACCGTAATTCCCCTTTGGAATGGTCCCATGAAAGTCCAGATATTTCATAGGATGGTCTTCGGTCTGGACAGCGAGTCGCTTGTCTTTGGGGTTGAGGGAAGGCCCTTTCGGTATAGCCCAACTTTTCAGTACCCCATCCAATTCAAGTCGGAGATCAAAATGCAATCGGGTAGCATCATGGCGCTGGACCACAAAGCGAAGGTCTCCCGCATCTGATTCGATGTCGCCCTCAGGTTCATTGGTACGGGAAAAATCCCGCTTCTTTTTATATTCCTCCAGCGCCATCAGGAAGCTTTTTTACGCTTTGCCAGACTTTCCCGTAGTTTTTCCATCAGGTCTTTTGCCGGGGTAGTCTCAGCAACGAATTTCTTGACTTTGGTCTTCTTCCCTTTTGACTTTTCATCGATCACTTTCATCAGTTTCTCGACATACATGTCCTTGTATTTTTCAAGGTCAAATTTCTCGGTGTATTGTTTGATCAGAGATTCAGCCATTTCAGCTTCCTTGGCGGAAACCTTTGTAGTGGAAATCTTTAAATCTGACGGATTTCTAACCTCTTCGGCAAAGCGAATTACATGAAGGACTAAAACATTCTGATACACTCCGATCAAGCACAAGTTTTCTTTTTGCCTCATTACAAAGGTGGCTAAGCCCAGTTTCTTTGTTTTTTGAAGAGCATCCCGCAGTAGATTATAAGCCTTCTCTCCTTCCTTCTGAGGTTCTAGGAAGTATGGTTTTTTAAACAAGAGATCAGCAACTTCCAGCTCCTCGACGAAGGCCTCTATTTCCACGGTCTTACTTTTCTTGGCATCGGCTTTTTCAAAATCCTCGTCTTCCAATATCACATATCGATCGTCCATTTTATACCCTTTCACAATATCTTTCCACTCGACCTCCTTGCCTGTTTTTTCATTTACCCGGAGAAATCGGATTCGCGAATGGTCACTGCTGTCCAACATATCCAAATCAAGACTTCGCTCTTCTGAGGCAGAATACATTTTGATTGGAATGTTGACCAAACCAAAAACGATCGACCCGTTCCATATAGATTTCATAAGAATTAAGATTTAATGTAAAAGAATACTTCAACCCCCTTTATCGGAAGCTTGTAATAATTACAAATCCCTTTCCAAATTACTTTTGGCAGAAATACTACTTTGAACTAGGTAAACACTGGTTTAGAGACGATTCAAAATAGAAAAAATGGTGCCCGGTGGAAAAGCAGTTGAACTTTTTCCCCATTTTGTGGTCAATTGTACATCAACTTTTCTGAAGATTATTTCTTTTAAAATTGGCTCCGATTTATTTGTATTTTTTTTTACTTGATTAATCAACAGGATTCTTTCAGTGCAGCCCCTGTAGCGCTATTTATCCATTATTCACTCGGATAAAAACATAAATACATGTACAGACACAGTGTTTTGAACAACACTTGAGTTTAAAACTTGAGCCTTGCATACTTATTGTTTATCACACATACCACAAACTATTTATTGAAGAAATAACACAATTAAAATTTTTATACTTCACACTTCACACTTTTATATTGAGTACCTTTTACACCAATTTAATTAATTCATCAAATCTAATTTATATAAATTAAAAAAAGGTTAATTCCAAAATTTGAATAATCAACCAAATTAAATCCATTTAAAATTTAAAATATGAAAGCAGCAGTTGTTCACCCAGGCGGTAGCATAAAATATGAAACAGTAGATGATCCTACTATTCAGAAAAACACGGATGCTATAATAAAA
>DATIAI010000343.1:0-6511 GCA_035458065.1 Algoriphagus sp.
CATCACAGCGGAGCAGATGCCTCATCTGCATCGGTTGATGACTGCCGGTACCCAGTCGCTCAATCACCACCCGGTTTTCCCTTCCGTAACCCGTGTCAATGCAACTTCTTTCGCCACTGGGAGCTATCCTCATCGCCACGGGATCTTGGGGAATTCCATCTTTTTGCCTGAAGTAAATTCCCAGAAAGGGATTAATACCGGGAACTCCAGCGAGTTGATTGAAGCGGATTCGATTTTGGGAGGAAAGTTGGTTTCCGTACCCACAATCGGTGAAATCCTCACAGAAAATAATCTGAATTATGCGGTGTTCAGCACCGGTTCGACCGGCTCTTCCTGGCTTCTCAACCACAGGGTCAAAGGCTTTGGAATTGTCAATCCGGATTCCATCCTTCCAACTTCACTAGCTGATCAAATCATTCAGGAATTTGGCCCGCCACCAGCTGCCGAAGATCCAAACGCTGCCCGGCATGCCTGGCTGACGGATATAATCATCCGCTACGCACTTGCACCCGACGGACCGGATGTCTCGGCGGTTTGGTTTTCAGATCCCGATGGCACCGCCCATGCGCATGGAGTAGGCATTCCGATTACTTTGGAGGCGATCGGGAAAGTCGACGAACAAATCGGCAGGATTGCCCAGGCGGTCAAAGATCTCGGATTGGAGGGCAAGGTGAATATCATGGTCACCGCGGATCACGGCTTTGTCACCCGAAAGGAAAGTCCGGGAATTTCTTCTTTACTGGTGGAAAAGGGGATTAAGGATTCCGCCGATTCAGAGGATATTATTGTCGTCGGTGGAGCGGTTTATCTTTCTACAGAGCGGAAAAATTCACTGGATTCAATCCTTGCTTCACTTCAAAAAGAAGAGTGGGTAGGAGCGCTTTTTACCCAAGACGGCAAAGTGGGAACATTACCCTATTCATCCATTAACTGGGATTTTCAGGGTCGAACACCTGACTTGTTGGTCGACTGGAACTGGTCGGATCAGGTGAATGAATTTGGGTATGCAGGGTATAGTTTCGGAGGCGGTGTTGCAGGCCATGGCACTTCCAGTCCCTATGAGATGAGTATTCCGCTGGTGGCTTTTGGCCCTTCTTTTAAGCAGGGATTTCAAAACAAACTGCCCTCAAGTACCGTCGATCTGCTGCCAACCATCTTGGAATTGTATGGGGTGAAATCAGCTGAGAACTTTGACGGAAGGGTGATCTCGGAGATCCTGCTCAATCACTCAGGGCCAGAGGCGGAGATTCTTCGCTCCACAATTGATAATCAGGCGGATTCAGGAAAGGCTGACTATCACGTGAAGTTATTCTTAGAGTCCGTTCCTGGTTCAGGAAAATACATCATCAAATCGGAAACGAAGAGAGATTGAGGGATGTCTAGCTAAGGTCAGTTTTAGTCGCGGAGGGTTCTAAAATAGAGGAGCCAAGAACAAACGGTTCGACCCCATTTGGGGTCGTTTCCCAATTGTCATTGATTTGCTTTCCACGGGTTTTGATTCGACTTCGCTCACCAACCACACCCACGGCTATTGAAAAGTTTGACCCCTTTCGGGGTCGGATCAGTTTTTTTAAATAGAAAACTTAAAAGTACGACCGCGGAGTAGTCGAACCTCTAAATAACCCTAGGTGCAACCTAGGAGAAATTGAAAATTAGTCAGAGTATTTCAACCCTTTTTGGGTTGAACTCAATTTTGAAAAAAAAGGATTTGCTTGTTTTCTCGCCGTGGTCTGTGCCCCCACAGACCAATTTTGGAAAATATTGAATTGCAAACTCTATAATAGCTGGCCGAGATTGAAATATCGACCAGCTATCTGGACCTCCTAGAAAAGATACTGATCTCCCTTTGTTGCCAAATTCGGATCGATATTGTCTTTTTCGATGTCCTTGAAATACTTATAGGTGCCCACTTTCAGATCATCGGTAGCACCTTCATCACAGACAATCATTGATTTGTGGTGAAGTTGCAATGCAGAGATGGTCCACATGTGAGAGACCCCACCCTCGACTGCCTTGTGCAAAGCCCTTGCTTTTTGGTGGCCGTTGACAATGATTACCACTTCGCGTGCGTCCATCACGGTTCCGACTCCCACCGTCAAAGCGAGCTTAGGGACTTTGTTGATGTCGTTGTCGAAAAACCTGGAATTGACCATTCGGGTCTCAGTATTCAGCGTTTTGACGCGCGTTCGTGAGGTCAAAGAGGATCCGGGTTCGTTGAAAGCGATATGTCCATCGATGCCGATTCCACCCAAAAACAAGTCAATTCCGCCTACAGCCTTGATTTTTTCCTCGTATTGGAGGCATTCCGCTTCAAGATCCAAGGCATTGCCATTTAGGATATTGATGTTTTCCTCCGGGATATCAATGTGGCTGAAGAAGTTGCTGAACATAAATGAATGATAGCTTTCCGGATGTGATTCCTCCAACCCTACGTACTCATCCATGTTGAAAGTAATGACATTCTGAAAAGACACCTTCCCGTTTTTATTAAGTTTGACGAGTTCCCTATAGGTTCCTAGGGGAGAAGACCCGGTAGGAAGTCCGAGTACAAAGGGCTTGGAAGTCTTTTCCCGATGGGAATTGATCTTGCCCACAATATAATTTGCCACCCATTTGGAAAGCAAATCGTAATGTTCATGAATGAGAAGTCTCATTTTACAGGTTTATTTGATGGTCGTTCTAAATGAATAAGACTGGATTTTGCAGGATATCATTCTATTAATCCCCTGCACGAATTCCCAAAAATACACAGCCCGTAAGACCAATGGTAATTTCCGAAACTCGTTCAAGAAGTCCTTTCCGAAGCAATACCCCATTCTTTCGAAATAGTACTAGCACCACGCTACTGGAATTTCTTACTATCTATAGGAATAGCTAATTCTCTGCTCATCACTATCTGATTCTTCATTAGGGTATTTTTCATTAATTAGCGGCCGCAACTGAATATACATTACCCATGAGATTAAAACTTCTATTCGCTGCCTGTCTGCTGATTCAGGGAGCATTCCCACTTTTTGCCCAGGAAAAATGGGACGTTAGCCAAGCCGGTAAAGATGCCAAGCACCAATCCATAGACCTTCAGACAAACGAAGGCACTTGGATGTCGCTCGATATCAGTCCGGATGGAAATACACTCGTTTTTGACCTGCTGGGTGATATTTATACCATGCCTGTTTCCGGTGGAAAGGCAACAGCCCTGCGTTCTGGTTTGGCCAATGATCTCCAACCGCGCTTTAGTCCGGATGGCAAAAAGATCCTTTTCACCAGCGATGCGGGCGGTGGGGATAATATCTGGGTCATGAATGCGGATGGCTCTGATCCAAAGCAGATCACCAAGGAAACCTTCCGCTTGCTGAACAACGGAGTTTGGTCCCCGGATGGACAATACATCTTTGCCCGCAAACATTTTTCATCAGGCCGCTCCTTGGGCGCTGGTGAGATCTGGATGTATCACATCACCGGAGGAGCGGGTTTTCAGCTCACCAAAAGGAAAAATGACCAGCAGGATGTGAACGAACCTTCGGTTTCTCCTGACGGGAAATTTGTTTACTATTCCGAGGACGTTTATCCCGGAGGCAATTTTCAATACAATAAAGATCCCAACTCTCAGATCTATGTGATCCGTCAATATGACCGCGAGAAGGGCGAAATTGCCACTATCGCCGGAGGTCCTGGAAGCGCCTCCCGTCCGGTAATCTCCAAAGACGGCAAAAAGCTGGCGATGATCCGTCGGGTGAGAACCAAGTCTGTGCTTTTCATTAAAGACCTTGATACGAAAGTTGAGCTACCTGTATATGACCAGTTGGACAAGGATCAGCAGGAGGCTTGGGCGATTTTTGGCACTTATCCCAATTTTGCATGGCACCCGGACAATACCCACATCCTGATCTGGGCCGGTGGAAAGATCAAAAAGATCAATACGCAAAGCTATGCGGTCTCCGAAATCCCTTTCGAAGTCAGCAACAAAATCCAGATAGCAGAGACGGTTCGTTTTCAGAATCCGGTTTTTGAGGAGGAATTTACTTCGAAAGCTATCCGACAGGCAGTCACTTCTCCCGACGGAAAATGGTTGGTATTTAATGCTGCGGGGCATCTGTGGAAGAAAGCACTTCCTGATGGCGTGCCTTCGCGACTGACTCAATTGAATGATTTGGAGTTTGAACCGGCATTCTCGGCAGATGGCAGCCAGGTCGCTTTTGTCACCTGGAACGATGAGCAAAAAGGTGCTGTGTATGTCTTCAACTGGAATGCAAAAAATGCAGCTCCCAAAAAGATCAGCACAGAAAAAGGAATCTTCCGAACTCCTTCCTTCAGTCCGGATGGCAGCAAGATCATCTTTAAGCGGGATAATGGAAACGGCGTTCAGGGATCGACTCACACCGGACAGCCGGGGATTTATTGGATTCCTACAGCCGGAGGTTCCGAAACATTGGTAACCAAGGATGGGGATTTCCCTATGTTCAGCCAAAAAGGCGACCGCATCTTTGTTCAGTCCGGAGGGTATTTCTTTGGCTCCAATACCAAGTCTTTGAAAAGCATGGACCTGAGCGGCAACGACGAGCGGGTGTTGGTTTCTTCCAGCTATGGCAACAGGATTATGCCTAGTCCGGATGAAAACTGGATTGCTTTTATCAACCTGCACAAGGTCTATCTGGCCCCATTTCCAAAGACCGGACAAACAGTAGAATTGGCACCAACAGGTTCCTCAGTACCGGTCAGCCAACTGACCCGGGATGCAGGGATCAATATCCACTGGTCTGCGGATTCCAAAAAGATTCACTGGACCTTGGGCGAGGAGTATTTTACCAATGAGGTGGAAAAGAGGTTTACCTTCCTTCCGAATTCACCCGACAGTCTTCCGGCAATGGATACAACGGGCATCCACATCGGACTTAAACTCAAGTCCGACGTTCCGAGTGGAAGAATCGCACTCACAGGAGCCCGGATCATCACCATGAAGGGAGATGAGGTGATCGAAAACGGCACCATCCTCATCGAAGGAAACAAAATCCAAGCTGTAGGCGCCAATGTGAATCTCCCTGCCAATACTAAAGTGATCGATGTCCAAGGCAAGACCATCATGCCCGGACTGATCGACTCTCATGCGCACGTCGGGCAGTTTCACGACGGGTTGAGTGCTCAAAAGCATTGGCAGTATTACACCAATCTGGCCTTTGGAGTCACTACCACCCATGATCCCTCAAGCAACAGTGAATTTGTATTCAGCCAGGCGGAAATGATTAAGGCAGGGCTGATGGTTGGCCCGAGGATATTTTCCACCGGTATCATCCTTTATGGGGCAGATGGGGATTTCAAAGCGGTGATCAACAGTTTGGAAGATGCCCGCGCAGCCATCAGAAGGACCAAAGCCTTTGGGGCTTTTTCCGTAAAGAGCTACAATCAGCCACGTAGAGATCAGCGTCAGCAGGTGATCCAGGCTGCACGTGAAAACGGTATTTTGGTAGTCCCTGAGGGTGGTTCCACCTATTTCCATAACATGTCCATGATCATGGACGGACATACCACCATCGAACACAATATTCCGGTGGCTCCACTTTATAAGGATGTGATGACCCTGTGGTCAAACAGCAAAACCGCTTATACTCCGACGCTGATTGTGAATTATGCAGGATTGAGTGGGGAGTATTTTTGGTACCAAAAGGACAATATCTGGGAAAATGAGCACCTGCTGAAATACACCCCGCGATCCATCATCGACAGCCGATCAAGACATCGGATCATGGCACCTCTTGAAGAATATGAAAACGGCCATATTCTGGTGTCCAAGTCTGCGAAAAAACTTTCGGATCTGGGCGTGTTGGTCAACACCGGCGCTCATGGGCAGATTCAGGGATTGGGAATGCATTGGGAAACCTGGATGATGCATCAGGGCGGAATGAGCAATCTGGAATCTCTACGCACGGCTACCCTAAACGGTGCAAAAACCCTGGGTCTGGATGATCAGATCGGCAGCTTGGAAGTGGGCAAACTGGCGGATTTGATTGTGATCGACGGCAATCCTCTTGAAGATATCTACCAATCCCAAAACGTGAAATTCACCATGGTCAACGGCCGACTTTATGATACTTCAACAATGAACGAAGTCGGTAACCATGAGCATGCCCGCACACCTTTCTGGTGGGAACTGGCGCCCTACAGCGATACTTTCAACTGGCATGAAGAAGGGGAGGGCTTAGGCCTGACAGTTCCTCATTGCAGTTGTGGTAAGTAAAACTTTCGCCTTTGAGGAAATAGGCATTGGGATTTAAACAATATAATAGGGCTGTCGCGATTATTACGTGGCAGCCCTTTGGTTTTTATCTGAAAAATTTGGGGAAAATGGAAGACTAGTCTTTTGAAAAAAGGCTTCAAGGTTTTTTAAACATTCAGAGAATTAAGGGCATTTAGTTTTTGGAACCACCGTCGCCTCGGTTTGTGTCTTCACAAACCGAAATATTATCCCTCTGCTTCGGTTTGGTTCAAAACACTTAGAGAATTAAGGACATTTAGT
>DATIAI010000344.1:0-2869 GCA_035458065.1 Algoriphagus sp.
GGTGGATGACTTGGGTTATCTCTATTCCGCCGATTGTCACTCCATGCCCATTTACCAGACGATCAATCAGGGAGATTATCCCCATTTTGGGAAGAAAGCTCCGGGTCTTGGTTTTGGCCCCCAAATGATGGACTATCAGATTGGCTCCACGGCACTTTCTGGCCTTGCGTATTACAATGGCCCTGCTTTCCCCGAAGAATACCGAAAGAGCTTTTACTCCGGCGATGTGGTCGCCTCCCGGGTGAGCAGAAATACGGTTTCCTACGAAGGTTCTACCCCTAAAGCAAAACTCGAAAAGGACTTTTTGGTGAGTGAAGATCCATGGTTTAGGCCAGTTGATATCAAGATCGGTCCAGACGGCGCACTTTACATTGCTGATTTTTATAACCGAATCATCGGACATTACGAAGTTCCCCTTGATCATCCAGGACGGGACCGAAAAAGCGGCCGAATCTGGAGAATAACTTACAAAGGTGAAAACACGAAACCTGTGGACTGGTCAAAGGCAACCATTGATGAACTCTTGGAAGGCTTGGGCAGCAGTACTTTTAGCCAACGCATGATGGCTTCCAACAGATTGGTTGATTACAATGGTTCTGAGGCTGTCGGACCTTTGAAAAATCTGATAAAAGACAACAAGGCATCCTCAGAACAAAAAGTCCATGCGCTTTGGGCTTTAAAAAGACTGAATTCCCTGAGTCAGGAAGAGCTTTCCCAAGCAACGAAAAGCGAGGATCAGGAAGTTAGAGTCCATGCCTATCGGATCTTGGCAGAATTTGAAACACTTGACCAAAATCAGCGAGCCTTGGCTCTGGAAGGCATCCGTCATGTGGACCCACATACCCAACGGGCGGCTGCAGATGTATTTGTAAGACATCCTCATTTGGAAAACATCAAACCGATTTCCACCGTGGCCCAAGGCGTGCCTGCATCAGACACCCATCTGACATACACCCTGATGCTTGCCCTCAGGAATCATCTCAGGGAACCTGAAATTCTGAATGCTGCGGTTGCCCAAACCTGGACTGAGTCGGAGACAAAAGTGCTCATGGATGCTTTGACCGATGTGCCGTCTCCTTCTGCTTCGGAATTCCTGTATGCCAATTTGAAAAAATACGATTCTCCCAGTGAACGAACGGTGGTCTATCTTGAGCATGTGGGAAGATTTATTCCTGAAGCCCAACTGGCACAGGTGATTGATTTCACCAAAGAAAAATTCAAAGATGATGCTCCTGCCCAGTATACTTTATACAATACAATTCAAACCGGAATTGGACAGCGGGGCGGTGCCAGAAACAAGAAGCAAATGACTGATTGGGCTATCAGTTTTGCCGGGGATTTCCTGAAAAATCTGGAAACAAAACCACAGCCCATAGCGGATCAACCCTCTGCCCATGCGGATGAGGAATATGAGTTTTATGAGGAAATCTCAAGACAACAGGTGTTTGCTGCCCAAATCGCAAGCGAGAATAAAGTGGTTGCTTATGAGTCTGGACTGCAAAATTTGCTCAATACCAAATGGGCCAAAAACAGTGCAAGGGCGATGGCAGGAAAGGCTTTGCTGGATCTCAATCCCGGTAAAAATGTGGCCCTTGTGGAAAGTAAGTTGAACGATAATGATGAAGAGCTGGCTTTCCGTGAGGAACTTGCTCGCACTGTAGGCACTTCCTCCTATTCAGGTGCTATTTCACTTCTGAACAAATCTCTAAAAGATGCCCCCAGCGGGCTTCAGGCAGCAATTGCATCAGTATTTGTAAACTCTCCGGAAGGAAGAGCCAATTTACTCCAAGCCGCTAAAGAGGGATCTATTCCTCCAAGAACCTTAATGGACAGAAGATACAATGAACAACTGCTTTCAAATTTAACTCCTTCGCAAAAAAAGCAATATGATGACTTAACCTCCGGATTAGAGTCCATGCTGGAAGAACGAGAAAAACTCATCGAAGCGAGATTGGCTCGATTTGATCCAAAACCCAATTTAGAAACGGGAAAGGCGGTTTTTATGAATACCTGTAGTGTTTGTCATCAAATCAACGGTGAGGGAGGAATCATCGGACCTCAGTTGGATGGTATCGGTAACTGGGGAAGGCGGGCACTTGCGGAAAAAATGCTGGACCCCAACCGCAATATTTCCCAAGCTTTCAAAACCTATACTATAACTCTAAAAGACGGCCAAGTAATGAGCGGATTGTTCCGAAGAAATGAAGGAGAATTGGAAGTTTATGCAAACAATACCGGCCAGGAATTTACCGTGAGTAAAAATGACATCAAGGATAAGAAAGTTTCCCAATACACATTGATGCCGGACAACTTTGGAGAATCCATCTCCGAAGAGGATTTTGATGCGCTGATCGGATTTCTGCTGACTCAGAAATAATCTCCAATTCCCAACATTTCCTAAAACCCAATGAAGCCATGAAAAGTCACATCCCTTCTTTAACTCTGGTAGCCACTTTGGTAAGTATTTTTTCCTGCCATGCTCAGCTCATGAAGGACCGTGATGTCACGGGAGATATTCCCTTCAAAAAGACGGTTCTTTTTTCGGAATTCGTTTCTGAAGGAGTTGCTGTTGGGGACGTGAATAATGATGGGCGAATAGACGTGATGGCAGGACCTTTTTGGTTTGAAGCTCCAAACTGGGAAAGACATGAAATTTACGCTCCCAAAATTTACGTGGCGGAAAAGGAGTGGAGTAACTCCATGCTAAACTTTTCCCTGGATGTCAATCAAGATGGTTGGGTGGATTTCATAAGGGTTGACTTTCCTGGGAAAGCAGTCTATTGGCATGAAAATCCACAAGGAAAAAACCAAAACTGGAAGGAACACCTCATACACGAAACTGTTGGAAATGAATCTCCGGGATTCTACG
>DATIAI010000345.1:0-12067 GCA_035458065.1 Algoriphagus sp.
TGTATCGGTCAGCAAAATCAAATTCAAAGCTTACGACATTGAGTTTTTCCATTTTTCCAGCAACATGAAGCGCTTCCTGAAAAGAGATTGGTAGCATCTGGATCACGATAATTCCTGCCAGGATCATCCCTCCCATCATCACCGCCATTTGCTGCTTTTGAGTGATGGAAACGGCTTCTGTTCCTCCGGATACAGTGTAGATAATCACCAAAACCCCAATGAAAATATTGGTCCAGGTCAGGTTCCAACCTAATAAAGTGGACAAGATAATAGCTGGGGCATAGATGGTGATTCCGGCTGCAAGACCTCGCTGAACAATAAAAAGAAGTGCAGTTAACGTTCTGGTTTTCAAATCAAAGCGATTTTCCAAAAACTCATAGGCGGTATAGACTTTCAGCTTATAATAGATCGGGACAAAGGCGACCGAAATGATGATCATCGCCAAAGGAAGTCCAAAATAAAACTGGATGAAACGCATCCCATCTTCGTAGGCTTGTCCAGGAGTACTTAGAAAAGTGATCGCAGAAGCTTGGGTAGCCATGATTGACAGACCGATGGTCCACCAATTCATAGAGTTTTTTCCACGGAGATAGGAATCCAGATTCTTCTTTCCTCTTGTCTTATATATCCCGTAAATGGCTATGGAAAACAAAGTCCAAAACAGAACTATCCAATCGAGTGTGCTCATGCAAAAGCCACCGTTAACCAATAAAACAAGGCAATCATGACCATCAAACTAGCCATGAGCCCTAGATAGATTGCTTTCCAACGAATCGGTTTTTCCTCCATTTATTTATTGTTCGATCAGATTTACAAATAATTTGATTGCCCCGGGAACACCGGCGGGCAACTGTCTGAAAAATGAAATCCCCGTGTACACGAATGTTCCATCTCCATAGTTTGCCACAATCAGCGAACCGTTACTGTTTGGCTCATCCGGATCCTGCATTACTAATGGGGTTTGATAGGCAGAATCGATTGCTGTCGCAAAGTAAAGTCCGCGCTCCTGGACCCATCCTTCCAAATCCTGTTCTACTACCTTATTTGGCCCTGCCAATACTGGACTCATCCAATCTGCCGTCACAGGGGATCCCTGCACCGCTACCCTATCCCTGCCTATGGTGAATGGAAAGGGTCCTAACTGATTTGTCAAAAGCGGTGAGCTGGTATTATACTGCACGATGAGATTGCCGCCTGAGCGGACATAGCCCATCAAAATCTGTTGGTTTGCTGCCAAGGTTTCATTGGTATTGTAGGCACGAATACCCACAACTATGGCTTTGAACTGACTTAAATAATCCACCGAATAATCCTCGGGTCCGATCATGGTCACCTTGTATCCCAAGGCTCCAAGGACTCCCGGTACATCATCCCCCGCACCGGGAATATATCCAATTTTTTCTCCCGATACTTTCCAGTCTGCCTGAATCAGATTAAGTGAAGCTGGAAAAAAGTAGGTCAGATTCGGAATATGCTTGTAGGAAATGGTTTTGGTACTCTGGTCGTAGCTTTTCCCGTTTGGAGTCGTAAACCGGGCAGTCACAGTTTTTTTTCCACTACCGTTGGGCAAAAAGGCAACCTGATAAACCCTCTTTTTCTGAATCACTACATCCTCAATACTCAAAATCCTGAATTGCGAGCTATCCAAACCCTCAAAATCGAGCTCTCCCTCTAAAAATTGACTTTTGAAATTTACAGATACTGTGAGTGTGGGATCTGCTCCGCTAATTAGAAAAACATTATCCTTGGATACTGCCAAGTCTACTTCAGGGACGATCACAAATGGCTGCTTGATCTCTCCGTCAACCTGATCGTTGAATTTATATTTCAAAGGAACAACAACTGAAAATTGCTGCTCTCCGACCATAAATGTCAGCTGGCCTGAAAGTGTGGAATCATTGAATGGTTTTCCGATTTGGGTTTGATCCCTTACCTCATAAAGAGCCCCATCTATCGGATTTTCTAACCAATAGGGTTGAGAATAGGTTGCGTCTTGGGGAATTGTTATCGAAATAGGCAGTGCTTGAGTTTTGTTATCTTTCAATTCTTCATTTTTTCCCGGGAAATCAACCTCATTCACTTTAAAGTTAATTTCCTGAATCCCTACAGACGATGGATTGTTAAAAACCAATTCAGCTTTGATTTCTTCTCCCGGAAAGCCCCATTCTTTTCGGACATTAAATTCAAATTCAAGTCCCAAGGTTTTAAAAATAGTTTGTTCAAGTTTGGCTATTTTCTCTTTGATCCAGGTTTCGCTGGAATTTAATCTTAGCAAAGAAGATCTGAGTTTTAGCAATCCGGCAGTATTTTTTTCCGGTTGGGTAAAGTCAAACTGAGAAATCAACTGTGCGATTTGAGTTTTGATTTCTTTTCCACCTGAAACTGACTCCCAACGATCTTCCACTCCATCAAAGGCCCCATTAGTATAATCCTCCCCTCCGACTAACTGAATAAAATCCTTTGCTTCACCGATGCCAGCTGTCGCACCAAATCCCTGAGATTTATGCATCGTCCGACTATTCGCAGCAATTTGATGATAGGTCTCTCCCAGCAAGGGATCATAACCTCCCACCTGAAAAACATGGTATTTTTTTCCTTCCTCAGGCTTAAACTCTCCCTGAAAATTATAGGCGTTGAAAAAAATCCTCTTCGGCTGCCAAGGTTTTACCCATTGCAATTGCTCTGGAAATGCATCAGCTTTTCCTGCCAATTCGAAGGCTTCTCCCGCTAAAATCGCCGAAGTCGTATGATGCCCGTGTGTAATACCCGGAATGGTATTGAAGCGCGTGATAATGATGTCCGGTTGAAACCTGCGGATAGCCCAAACCACATCCGCCAATACTTTCTGCTTGTCCCAGTTTTGCAATGTCTCGTCGGGATTTTTGCTGTAGCCAAAATCCATCGCTCGGGTGAAATATTGCCTGCCACCATCGGTTTCACGGGCTTTGAGCAACTCTTGTGTCCGAATCTGCCCCAATTCAATTCCTAATTCCTTACCAATAAGATTTTGTCCTCCATCACCCCGGGTGATACTCAGATAAGCTACTTCTGCGTGCTCACCATTGACCAGATAGGAAATCAGTCTTGTGTTTTCATCATCGGGATGCGCGGCCACATAAAGTACCCGCTTAGTCTCTTTTAACTGAAGAAGCTGATGATAAATCTGAGAGGAAGGTATGGACTGAGCCGGTGAGTGGAAGCTAAAAAAAACTGATAATACGAATACAAACGCCTGAATTACCTTTGGTTTGAGCATAATGGGTATAAATTGACGCAGTAAGCTATCTGAATCTTAAGCGAAATAAAAATATTTTGTGATCAATGGATAAAATTCCAATGGGACAATTCACCTTTTTCCCGGAATTGTATAACCCACAGTAAATTCGAAAAAGTCAGCCTTTGCCTTGTGGGCCTTGATTTGCATCCCTGCAAACATATTGTTGTCAAAACGGTACCTCGCTCCTATCCGCTCGTAAAACCAGGTTATCTCCTGATTCAATTCATTCCGATATAAATAGGCTCCAAATGCAATGGGCACGTACAATCGCTCTGTCAGCTGCCACTCCCATGAACCGACCACTGCAAGAGATGTCTGATCTTTAAAGGAAAAATTCTCCTCCGGATATCTCAACTCCATTCCCTGTGCCCAAAACAAATCAAGACCAATCCCAAGGCGGTATTTATACCTTGGTTCCAATAGATAATTGATCCCCACGCCCCCTCTGAAATAAGCGGGATCTCCAATTTCATAGTTTTTCATCCCGGTATACAAAGCAAGATTCCAAAAGGTTTTAAGGTCTTTCTGTCCAATTTCAGGCACTTCTGTTGGAATCGATTTGATCTCCCCAAGCTTTACTTTCATGGCCAGATTTAAGGGGAAAAGATTAATTCCCGCATTTGGCTTTTTGGTCGCACCATTGGAATAATGCTTCAATCCTAAACTCGCCTGAAAGTCTGTTCGGTTGGAAACTTTTAGGGTGGAGTTCACTCCCAAGTTGATGTACGCATTGATATTGGAACCAATGTATTTGTTATTCGGGTTCAAGGCCGGATCGTAAGGTTTCAAATTGAAACCTACACCCAACTGAAGAAAATAACCGAAACTGATTCTTCTGGATTGCCCACGGATCGAAAATGGCATTTCCATAAAGCCATAAACTGCCTGAGGCATTCCTATCTCCTCGTAATTCTTAAGCGCAGAATTGAATCCGAATCCCAATGTCGGATAGCGGTAGAAGTAATTAAAAGGAGTATTTGAGATTTTTCTCCAACCGAATTTAAAATCAAGGGCTTTATAATCTACAGCACTTTTGATTTCATCCCCCCAATCGGTTCCGTTGCTGAGCATGGGGCCGGTTTCATATGAAAAACTGAATGACTTTTGAAACTTGGATTCCTGAGCAAGTACTTCACTCAATGGAAAAATTAAAAACAGAAAAAATCCAACTTTAATCAGTTTAAACATAACATTACTTCAACTGTGCTTAGGTAGGACAAAAGTATCTAAAAATTGAAAAGAAATGTTAGTCTTTATTCAGATGGGCTTGGATTTTTCTCTTAAATGAAAAAGGCCGACTTTTCAGCCGGCCTTCTTAAAAGTTTTGGATTAATTTTCTTGCCAGTTTGGTCCAAGAAGCTCTACCAGCTTTTTATTCAAAGCTTCTGCTTCTGCAGTGTTTTTCAATCTGGTATGCACCTGGAATAGGATGACCATGATATCAGTATTGTCAGGCTTGATTTCAATTGCTTTTGTGAAATAAGGAACTGCCTGCTTGTAATATTCATCGGCCTGCTTGCCCAAAGTCTGAGACTGCTTTTCCCACTCTGCATCGGAAAGTGCATTCAGATCATTTAGGATCTTTCTTGACATCTCAAGCATCAAAGCTCCGGTGTAATAATTTCCCTCAAAGAAGTTAGGATCAATTTCGACAGATTTCTTGTAGTCAGCCAATCCGCCTTCCAAATCACCGGCTTGTTCTTTCAAATATCCTGATCTCAACAAAAGACCGGTATTGTTTGGATCATTTGCAAGCGCGTCTTTGATTTGAGCCATTGCCTCATCCATTTTGTTCAACTGAAGAAGCAACTGGATTTCATATTCTGCCAACACTTTGTCAGTAGGGTATTCAGCTTTTGCTTTTGAAACCAATTCAAATGCAGCTTCTGGATTTTTCTCTTCAGTACTTAAGATCTGAACCATGAAATAATATGCGTTCAGTTTGTTGTACTCAGGGACTTCCAAAAGGTACCCAAAGTGTCTTTTAGCATCTTCAAATTTGCCAAGTTCGTTAGCCAAGAAACCAGCATTGTAATGGATAGTTGTATCCTTCAGATCAATTTCTCCGGCCAAATTGAAGAATTCATAGGCCATTTCTGTATCCTCGACATTGAATCTTTCGATACCCTTGTCAAATGCAACATTCTTCAGAGTAAAGATTGAATAAGGTCTCAGGTTAGCCGGTACCCCAGGAAGGTCTTCAGCATACACTTCTTTGCCTACTCCGGCATCTTTGTCGCTACCAGCCATTTCAAAGGTCTTGTTGTAGGTAGCCAAGGCTTCAGTCCCTAATTGTACGGTCTCCATAGTATTGGAAGAGTCAGATCCAAACATTTTGGTCTGAATCTGAGCTTTCAACAAAATTGTAGCAGGGTCACCGCTAGTTTCAGGATTGGATGCGGCAGCATCAATTGCAGTCAAAGCAGCCTCAAGGTTGCCGGATTTGAATCCTTTTTCTGCTTCTTTAACTAATTTTTTTTGTCCAAAGGCCAGGGTTGTCGCACCAACCAGGACCATCGAGAGAATCAGCTTTTTCATTAGCGTTTTTATCTTAATTGTTCGGTTATTCAGTTGTTTCTATGGTATTTTCAGAAGAATCACTTTCCGGATCAGAAGATTCTGGATTTACCGGAGAATCTGGAATTACAATTTCCTCCTCTCTGGAGATTTTTTCAACAGATGAGATTTCATCTCCCTCTCCGACACGAATCAACTTCACACCTTGGGTAGCTCGGCCCATAATTCTAAGTTGATCCATCGAGATTCTGATGGTAATCCCAGACTTGTTGATAATCATCAAATCATCTGAATCCACTACCTCTTTAATTGCAACTAGCGCACCGGTCTTATCGGTTACATTCATTGCTTTTACTCCTTTACCACCACGGTTGGTAATTCTGTATTCGTCAAGTTCGGAACGTTTCCCGTAACCCTTTTCAGATACTACCAAAAGTGTTGCGCTTTCCTCAGAGGCACAAACCATGCCAATGACATAATCTTTATCAGCATTTAACGTTATGGCCTTTACCCCTGTCGCTGTCCTGCCCATTGGACGAACTGCTGATTCAGGGAAGTGAATGGCCCGGCCGGATTTGGCGGCGATGACAATATGCTGTTTGCCATTGGTCATGCTGACATTTACCAACTGATCATCCTCTCTGATATTCAATGCGATAATACCATTGGACCGTGGACGGCTGTATTGCTCAAGGGTTGTTTTCTTGATGATACCTTTCTTGGTAATCATTACCAGGAAGTGATTATTGAGGTAATCCTGATCTTCCAAACTTTCCACCTGAATGATTGATCTGATCTTATCGTCAGATTCAATATTGATCAAATTCTGGATCGGTCGGCCTTTAGCGGTTTTTGATCCTTCAGGAATAGCATAGGTTTTCAGCCAAAACAACTTGCCTTTATCTGTGAAGATCAAAAGGTAATTATGGGTAGAGGCTGTGAAGATATATTCAGTCCAGTCGTCTTCTTTGGTGCTAACACCTTTTGATCCAACTCCACCACGGCCTTGAGTTCTGTATTCTGTCAAAGCAGTACGCTTCACATATCCCTGATGAGATACGGTAATTACCACTTCTTCATTGGGAATCATGTCCTCGTAACTGAAGTCTTCAGCATTATGCTCGATCTCGGTTCGGCGATCATCTGCATACCTGTCCCTCACTTCCTGAAGTTCAGTTTTGATGATTTCCATCCGCTTATCTTCATTGGCAAGGATTTCTTTCAACTCCTCGATCAATGCCATTATTTCTTTGTATTCCTGAATGATCTTGTCTCGCTCCATTCCGGTAAGACGCTGCAATCTCATGTCGAGAATCGCGCGTGCCTGGATTTCGCTGAGTTCAAATCGCTCCATCAAACCATTTCGGGCAGATTCAGGATCCGGGGAATTTCTAATTAAAGCAATCACTTCGTCCAAATGATCCAAAGCGATCAAATATCCCTGGAGAATATGCGCTCGCTTTTCAGCCTCCTTCAGTTCATATTCTGTTCTGCGGACCACTACTTCATGTCTGTGAGCCACATAGTGAACGATCAGATCCTTGAGGTTCAAGGTATATGGTCGGCCTTTGACAAGGGCCACATTATTGACTGAGAATGAAGTCTGTAGGGCAGTGTGCTTGTAAAGGTTATTCAATACCACACTGGATATTGCGTCACGCTTCAGTTCATAAACAATCCGCATTCCGGATCGGTCAGATTCATCTCGGATTGCGGAGATACCTTCGATTTTTTTCTCGTTGATCAAGGCGGCGGTTTTTTCCACCATGTTGGCCTTGTTGACCATGTACGGGATCTCAGTGATGACAATCATCTCCCGGTTTCCACCGTCTTTAATCTCCACATTGGCTTTGCCTCGAACTACAATTCGACCTCTACCGGTTTCAAACGCTGCTTTTACACCATTGTATCCATAGATGATACCACCTGTAGGAAAATCCGGAGCTATGATATACTTCATCAGCTCAGCTATGGTAATTTCCCTGTTTTCGATATAGGCTACGATTCCGTCAATGACTTCTCCCAAATTGTGAGGAGCCATGTTGGTAGCCATACCTACTGCAATTCCTGAGGCACCATTTAGTAGCAAGGCAGGAACCTTTGCAGGAAGTACGGTAGGTTCTTTTAGGGAATCGTCAAAGTTGAATTGGAAATCAACGGTATCCTTATTGATGTCTACAAGCAATTCTTCAGCAATTCGCTTTAGGCGGGCTTCAGTGTAACGCATCGCTGCAGGATTATCTCCATCGATGGAACCGAAGTTTCCTTGCCCGTCAACCATGGTATAGCGAAGAGACCAATCCTGGGCCATTCGCACCATTGTTTCGTAAACAGCAGAGTCACCGTGAGGGTGATATTTACCCAAAACCTCACCTACGATTCTGGCTGACTTTTTATAAGGCTTGTTGTGTAAAACTCCCAGTTCTTGCATTCCATAAAGAATACGTCTGTGAACCGGCTTAAGTCCGTCTCGGACATCAGGAAGTGCTCTTGAAACTATGACCGACATCGAGTAATCGATGTAGGCTCCCCGCATTTCCTCCTCAATGTTAATTGGTATGATGTGCTCGTTCTCTCCTTGGGCCATAAAGTACTATTTCGCGCTTCAAATTAAGCTGCAAGATAGTAAAAACTGCAAGGTTATGAAACCCATGTTCCAAACCTTATCAGCACTTCAAAGCCTTAATACCACTGTCCGATCTTTCGGTTTTGCATATTGAAAATAGAACTGCCCCGATACTCAATTCCATCATGAAGGTGCTTCATGACTACCCCACAACCTCCAATTTTACATTTTTTGGTTCCAGGAATTTTAATGGCGATTCCCGCCTGCAGCCCATACACATCTTGGTCAATGTTCTGAAATTCAGAAAAGTCAGAGGCCGCATAGGTGAACTTCCTGAATTCAGCTCCACCTTTCAAAAACAGTTTGGCATATTCTGAGAAATCGTATTCTACTCTCATGGACACACCAAAATAAGGATCTTCAGACACCGCCAATCTCGGCACATAAGGAATACTTCCGGCATCAAGCGAAGGATCATAGGCTTTTTTCAAGTTCATTTTCCCAAATTCTCCCTCTAAAATAAATCGCCATGGATAATTTTGACGGGCTCTTTGTCTCAGCTCAGATTGCATATACAGGTTATTTGTACTGTACCTTCTGTATTTCCATTTAAGAAATCCCTGACGACGCTTGGCATCATAGAGCACCAATCCGACTGTTCCGTAAGTTTTGCTGAGTTGGTAAGTAGCACCTTCAAAAGGAAATTCGAAGTCATTTCCTCTCATCGGCGCGAGGTTACCCCATTCCATTCCATATCCTCCACCAATAGTCAACAAATTAAAAAGGTTGATTCTGACACCTCCATTTATTAGGGGAAAAACCCATTCATTGCTGGCCATTGATAGTGTGTCCTGAAGTGAATAGGTTGAACTTTCCAAGTTTTGATATTGGTAAATGGGATAAAGAGAGGGGTTTTGTGAGTAAAAATTGGTGCTCATTTGGTGGTAAGCCGCTCCAGTCGAAATCTCCAAAGCAAACATTTCCATTACATTTCGAAAAACATTGCCCACTCCCGAAGCACTTTTGGGATTTTTCGCTTTCTCACTGATTCCAAAAATATCCTCGTCCTGAGCCAAGGAGGGAAATTGAACTAACAGAATTGTAAAAGCGAGGAGGTAGAGATTTCTTTTGGTCATGGGTTAATAACGAAATTCCGGTTCGGTTGGTGTGAAAATAAAAAAGAAGCCTCTTTTTTGGGAGGCTTCTTCAAATCTTTTGCCAATCAGTTTAATCACCTGATTTTACATCGCCGTCATCGTCTTTATCTTTCATTTCGGCTACCATCTGATCCAGTTTTTCTTTCATTGCCGGATCTTCTTTGATCGCTCCATTTACTTTATTGTATGTAGAGACACCCAACACATTATCGTCTTTGATCAGCTCGGTTTTATAGTCTACTACTGACTTCTGAAGAGAATCCTGGAAATCCTTGATGGCCTTATATGCGGTTCTTTCTTCGTCCGTCAACTTGATCTCAGCCTCTTTTGCTGCATCACCCCAAGCTGCTTTGATCTCATTATATCTTGCTCCGCCCTCGATCACCTCATTGTTGAGAATCATATCTTTCAACTCTTCAGTCTTTTTATCGACAAAGTCTGAAGTCATCACTTCTACGGTAGCAAATTTCTTAAGATCATCTTCCGTAACTTCCTCTTCTACAGCTGCTTCCTGGGAGAAAGCCGCCAAGCTCAGTCCTCCAAAAAGGAACAAAAACATCCAAATTTTTTTCATGTTTGTCTTGGTTAAAATAGTTAAGCCTACAATAAAACTGCGATCGAAGGCAAATCCAAGAAAAAAATGCTCGTTTAAGATATTTTATGATAAACGGCAAATAGAAAAACTGATAAGGATCAAATGACTTTCAGATCCGAGATAGTTGCCTGAGGGTCAGGAGAATTAAACACAAAACTTCCTGCAACGAGCACATCGGCACCCGCAGCAAGAAGTCTTGGGGCATTTTCCAAATTCACTCCCCCATCTATTTCAATCATCGCGTGTGAAGCCTTTTTTAAGATCAAGTCTTTAAGCCTTTCTACTTTGGAATAGGTGTTTTCGATGAATTTTTGTCCTCCAAAACCCGGATTGACAGACATCACACAAACCAGTTCTATGTCTGCAATAATTTCCTCCAAAAAGTTTACAGGAGTATGGGGATTGATGGCGACTCCAGCTTTCGCTCCCAGTTTATGGATTGCCTGAATTGTACGATGCAAATGAGAACAAGCTTCGTAATGTACCGAAATAATCTCCGCTCCTGCGCGACGAAAAGATTCGAGAAAATGATCCGGATTCACAATCATCAGGTGGACATCCAAAGGCTTCCTTGCATGTTTGTAAATGGCCTCAGTCACCGGAATACCAAATGAAATATTTGGAACAAACACACCGTCCATAATATCCACATGGATGAAGTCTGCCTTTGAGCCGTTAAGCATTTCCACTTCTTTTTGAAGATTGGCAAAATCAGCTGCGAGTATTGAGGGGGCAATCAAAGGAGGCATGGGCATTTTTTAAGCTTTACAAATCAAATGAATTTCTTTTGAGTGCCCAAATCACCTATTGTCTTAACAGTTTGGTTCGTTTGATGTAGGTTCCTTCACGCATTAGGATTACATAAAGTCCCGGTTTGACCCCTGCCAGGTTGACCCGATATGGCAAAGAAGAATTTGTTCGGTTCAATTCATTTTGAATCAGAGATTTACCTGTCATATCGATCAATTCAAACGAACTGCTCAAACCAGTTCCAAAATGAATGCTTAACTCTTCCTCAGCCAAAGGATTGGGATAAACTTTCCAGGTGGTGTTTTCATTTTCATTAACTGAGAGGATTTCCCCATAATACGCATCAAAGAAATTTGGCACACCATATCCCGAGAGATTGTCCGGAGTTTCGAATTTAGAAGCACTTTGAAAAAGGCTTTCCATCAGCTCAGATTTGGTCCATTCCGGTTTGGCTTGCCAAAGACCAGCTGCCAAAGCCGTGATTTGAGGAGCAGAAAATGAGGTGCCATTGGAGGAACCTACCGAACCATTGGAACGGATCAAAACAGGATTATCTCCAAAAGTCGAAAGTTCAGGCTTAAACCGCCCATCTCCGGTTGGTCCTCGGGAACTGAAAGAAGAAGCATTACCGGCGGCATTGACCGAACCAACAGAAATAATATCTCTTGCATCCGCAGGTGCAACCAGACTGGATTCCCCTCTGGAGCCATAATTTCCAACACTATTTATAACCAGAATCCCTTTTTCAGACGCAATGGTTGCACCTTTTGTGATAATGGCGGTATTGCCGTCCAGATCTTCCAAGGAATAATTCATCGCTGGATCATCAAAATCCCAATAACCAAGTGAGCTGTTGATGATATCCACGCCAAGGCTGTCAGCATATTCTGCCGCCTTCACCCAATTGAATTCTTCCACTTTATATTCTGTAGCCACTTCTTCAGTGATCACCAAAATATAATCTGAATCAAATGCTCCGGAAACCAATTTCCCCGGTTCATTTGCGGCAATCAAGGATAGGACATTTGTGCCATGCTGATTATCCATAAAAACTTGGGTGTTCCATGGCCTGACAAAATCCCTCTGACCGATAATCTGATTGTTGGCTATCAAATGCGCAAAAGGGGAAGCGGTATTTACACCCGGAAAACCTGCATCAAAAACTGCTACAGTGACTCCTTCTCCAGTGAAGCCCTCTTCGTGCA
>DATIAI010000346.1:0-3411 GCA_035458065.1 Algoriphagus sp.
AAATGTTCACCAGTGGCCAGGGAGCAGATTATGTGGCCGAAAAAGCCGAAACTTCCTCAGGCTGGATGTTTCCGGTAGGTGACGAAGCCCATGAGTTGGGTTACCCAAACATGTTTGTGGATATGTTTGATGCCTTCGAAAAAGGGACCCAACCACGGGAGACCTTTTATGACGGCTATGTGGTCAATGCGATTTTGGATGCAGCTTACAAAAGCGCCAAAACCAAACTATGGGAGCCAGTTCAGTTGCCGGTTTGGAGAGGCAAAACTGGACTTTCAAAACCCTCTGTCTACCAGGAATTCGATGAAAATCATTGGTTAATCAAGGAGGAGATTTTACCCAACGGCGACCGAAAAACAATCCTGAAAAACAAGAAAACCGGAGAAATCACCACGGTTTAGATTTTAAAACATTAAGGTCATTGAGAAAATTAAGTGCAGAAATTCAAGCGGCTGTCAGTTTTCCAGGATAGAATTGACAGTTTTAAGATTTTCAAAATCTAAATCTCCTTAATTCTCTTAATGTTTTAAAATTCATTTTATAAAGCCTATTCAGCTTTCCTTGAATGTCAATTTGATTATTTCCCAATCACTTTGATCAAAGTTCCTTTTTCCAATTGATCAGTCAACAGCATCCCATTTAGTATTGCCAATTCCTCAAATCGATCTTTTGGCATTTTGAAATTGGTCAAAGCTGCTTCCAAACTCATGCGCTGAGGGACAGTTTGGATCCGCACCACATCCGGCTTGCGGTTGAGTTTTTCGGCGTCTTTAAGTTCCTTGAAATTCCTAATTGTGGACAAGAAAGTAGCTTGATAAGCGTCAAACTTTGAAAGTTCGGAGACCCCTAAAATATTATAGGTATTTCCCCCAAACTCAATCAAGGCAGATAGAAGACGAATCGTGCCTTGCTCTTGCTTTTGATCCGCAACCATAAGGAATGCAGGCAAACCGTTGATGGTTTCCTTTTTGGAATCCACCAATTCCAGCTTGTATTGCTCGAGGATTTTTTGAGAGATTTCCTCCATCGATCCTCCGCCTGTCAGCGTCAAAGACATCAAGGCATCACCGGCTTTGGGTGCCATCTGAACTTGCTGAGGCGTGTTTTGGAAGCTCCAATCCTGCGGTGTTGGAAATTGAAATTTCAAAACAGGATGATAGAATACATTGTTTTCCAAAAAACCCTGTTTAGGATCTTCACCCAACACTATCCCGTCAATCCTCTTCAGATAAGCATCCCGGTTTACGGATGGGTTGGTCAAGTCTAGTTTCGCTTTCCATTCCTCAGCCAATTTTGCTACAGTGACATTTCGCTCCCCGGGAGAAGGGTGAGTGGAAAGGAATTCGGGAATCTCACTTGCACCTTGCTTGGCTCCCTGTCTTTCTAGTGTGTTAAAAAAGCCGGCCATTTCGGTAGCATCATACCCAATTCGGGAAGAATATTCCACACCCAATTCATCGGATTGCCGCTCAGCATCCCGCCCAAAACTCAACAAGGCGATCTGCATTCCCTGCGAAAGCGGTTCAACGAAATCTGCCAATTCAGGAACAAACACCAAACCTGCTATCAATCCCAACTGTCCAATCATTTGATTTCGCTGCTGAATGACCGAATGTCTTGCAGTCACGTGGCCGATTTCATGTCCTAAAACTCCGGCAAATTCCGCCTCATTGTTGAAATGAGCCATGATTCCACGGGTGAAATAGACATAGCCTCCGGGAACCGCAAAAGCATTGATCACCGGTGAATCAACGACTTTGAAATGGTAATCGAGTTTAGGACGATGTGAGACAGCGGCCATTTCAAGGCCTTTTTCCGTGATGAATTGCTGCAATTCAGGATCATCATAGATTCCAAAAAAGGCGGCAATTTCAGGATCAGACTGCTGACCGATGGAGATTTCTTGGGCCTCCGACATCAGGACTACCTGCTTTTTTCCGGTAACCGGATTGATGGCACATCCGGCAGTGGCAAGTAGAATTCCGGAGAATAAAATTGCTGTGAATTCGGATCGGATTTTCATGGCATTTAGATTAGGTGATTGTTATTTAGGCCGTTTCAACATTTAGGAAATTACTCAGAATGGTAATTTCTTTTAAAATTCAGACAGTTTCTAACTACTCTTTTTGGTTTATTGAATTGTTGAATTAGCAAACTGCAATTTTCCAGCCTATTTAAGCCAAAGTCAAATGCTTCAGGCAACCTATTGAAAGCAAACCAAATGAACTAAGAATAGACGGAGCCTTTGGATAAAGTTGAGATGAGGGCATTTTGGAAATTGATTAGTTAGAATCCTCCTGATTTCTTTAGGTTGGATTTTGTTCTGTTCTTCTCACACCTTTTTGAATTTTATTTGACCTCAAGTCCTATATTTCCTTAAACCCCAACTTAAAATGAATATCGGAAGCTATTACAAACTGCATCATTTCATTCCCTGGACCAGGATGAAGATTTTTTACATGATAGGGATCAGCTCCGTACCCACCGCTCTTTTTTATTTTCTGAACTGGCATTGGTTGGGAATTCCATGGGTTCCGGTGGCTTTGGTTGGTACTGCGGCCGCATTTATCGCAGGATTCAGAAATACCCAAACCTACAACCGGCTTTGGGAAGCAAGGCAAATCTGGGGTGGCATCGTCAACAGCAGCCGAACTTGGGGGATCATGGTCAAGGACTTTGTCCGAAGTGATAAATTGGAGGATGAAAAAGAGCTCCACCGACAATTAATATACAGGCATTTCGCATGGTTGACGGCATTGCGCTTTCAGCTGAGAGAGAGCAGAAGTTGGGAAAATATCAAAACCAAAAGCTACAACAAAGAATACCTCAACTACTATCTGGTGCCCGAGTGGGAATGCGGGATGGAAGTTGACTTGGTAAATTATCTGAAAGAGGAAGAATTGAACTTTATCCTTTCCAAGAAAAACAAAGCAGCACAGGTCATCGCTTTACAGTCTTCTCAGCTCAGAAAGTTGAATGAGGAGGGGCTACTTTCAGACTTAAACTATGTGGAAATGCAAAACCTCCTAAAAGAACTCTACGACCACCAGGGGAAAAATGAGCGGATCAAAAATTTTCCTTATCCAAGACAATTTTCAAGCATCAACATGTACTTCGTCTATTTGCTTACAATTTTGCTGCCCTTGGGTTTTTTGAATGAATTTTCAAAACTGGGAGCAGAGGTAGTCTGGCTTACAGTGCCTTTTAGTGTGATCGTGGGTTGGGTGTTTTTGGTACTGGAGCAGATCGGAGAAAGTACCGAAAATCCCTTTGAAGGCGGCCCAAATGATGTCCCGATTTCATCCATGAGCAGGGCAATTGAAATTGAACTGAGAGATATGCTGAATGAAGAAAACCTGCCTCAGCCCATCCTTCCTGTGAATGAGATTTTGATGTAGAATCAGCATTTTA
>DATIAI010000347.1:0-5758 GCA_035458065.1 Algoriphagus sp.
AGATTTGCCTAACATAGGAAAATAAGATTTCTCCTGTTCAACTTTTCGAAATTCATTTAAGTAGAGGATTAGTTTTATTTTAGTTGTGGAAATTTTACCTTGTCCTGTGTATGACTTTTAAAGGAAATTTCCCCAATTCAAATCATAGTGAATGCCAGGCAGCAGTACAATTGATATTTTCAAATAGGCATCTTCTTTGGATAAGAACGGCCTATGACAAAAATTGAATTATTGGTGTTTGATAATTATCAAAACAAAAGGAATCCATTTTCGGAACTTTCAAAATCCAGGATGAACCTCAAGTCAAATACCTTCAGGAAAAGAATTTTGGCGAGGGTAATGAAAGAAAAGTCCGGATTAAAGAATGGGCAAATAGTGCAGCTAAGAGAAAATGCCCTCTTAATTTTCCAGATAGATTTTCTTCCGCTCTGTTGCGATGAAGATTGGGAAATTATTGCGGCCGCTTTAACCAAAAACAATCTGAATTATTCCGAAAGGATAGCCAAAAAAATAATCCCGAAATGAAATTTTAAAACCGAAATCTGGTAATAATAAAGTCCTGATTTTTTTCTGGTACAGGATGCTTTTAACCTTAAGTCAATTTGATTATACAAATTTTTAGTTTTGAAATGGATAGCCTAGCTTTAATTACATTTTAACCTTATACCTCATACCTCATGGAGCAAGTGAATGAATTTTTTACCAAGCTGTTTCAGGCCGATGACTGGCCACCCCGTTGGCTTTGCGGTGAATGGTCCTCCTTTCATGGATGGCTTTACATTGCCAGCGATATTGCGATTTGGCTTGCCTATTTTATCATTCCCGCAATCATTATTTTTTTCATTCAAAAACGGCGGAATATTCCATTTTTACCTGTTTTCTGGTTATTCGGGGCATTTATTATTCTTTGCGGGAGTACCCATCTCATCGATGCAGTGATTTTTTGGTGGCCAGGTTACAGACTTAGTGCGCTCCTGAGGGTTTTAACTGCTCTTGTGAGTTTAGGTACTGCATTTGCCTTAATCCGGGATTTGCCCAAGTTGATTGAAGAACGGCCCGAGGATGAACTGAAAATCTATCAGTTGGAAAAGCAGTTGAAGAAATATGAACTGGAAATGGACCAATTGAGAGAAAAGCTAAACAAAAGGTCTGAATAATGGCCCCCCAGGAAAGATCCATGCTTATTTTTCAAAACGCCGTCTTGATTTTTATGGCGACGTTGATTGCTTTCGTGGTATTTATAGTGGATCTGAATACAAGCACCACAGTGGCAGTGGCTGGTTTGTATTCCATTGTAATTTTGTACAGCTGGTTATTGCCCGGAAAATATGCCAGTATATATACTGCCTTAGGCTGTACGCTACTCACTGTCATTTCAGTAATCCAAAGAAATGAAATATCCACCCAAACCGGTGATCTGAATGGTTTGAACATGATAATTTCAATTGTGGTGATATGGACTTGTGTCACGCTGGTATTTATTGCCAAGAGCAGTTTTTCAAGTCTGGAGAGTATCAACCGACAACTGACCCAAAGCTCTGCTTTATTGCTGGAAAAGGTAAAGGAATTGGATACAAAGCAGGAAGAACTCCAGGCAAATAAGGTTCAACTGGAATCCCTGAACGGGGATTTGATTGCCAAAAACCGGGAGCTTGAACGGTTTACAAGCATAGCCAGCCATGACCTGCAGGAGCCTCTTCGTACGATCGGAAATATGACTTTATTGATTTCAAAGAAGTACTACACAAACTTTGACGATCAGGGCAAGAAGATTTTGGATTATGTCACAACTGCAACCAACAGAATGACCAATCTAATTAAAGGGCTGTTGGAATTCAGTCGGATTGGCAACAAAAGGGAAACCCGGATTGTAGATTGTCAGGAAATAATGCGTACTGTCGTAATGGATTTTGATGCCGCCCTGGTTGCTGCCAAGGGTAAAATCATTGTCAGTCAACTGCCAACAGTAGCGGGAAATCCCATTGAACTGAGGATGCTATTTCAAAACCTGATTGGTAATGCGTTGAAATTTAGAAAGGCAGATGTGCCACCGGTCATTGAAGTGTCTGCCAAAGAGTATGGTGCCTATCATGAATTTTGTGTTAAAGACAATGGTATTGGCATTGACCGGGAGGATTTTGAAAAAATTTTCTATATTTTCCAACGTCTGCATCCGACGGAGGATTATGAAGGAACAGGCCTAGGATTGGCATATTGCCGCAAAATCGTAGAATTGCATGGTGGGAAAATATGGATAAACTCCAGCTTGGGTTCGGGCAGTTCTTTTTATTTTACTTTGACAAAATCACATGAGAGAAAAAATTGACCGGTTGAATTGTGTTTTGCTAATTGACGATGACGATGCCACAAATTTCTACCACACTGTAATATTGGAAGAGGAACCCATTGAAATGCATATTCAGACCGTAACCTCTGGCAAAGAGGGACTTGATTTTTTGTTGTGCAGAGGTAAGTATACTGACTGTCCCCAGCCGGGAATAATTTTCTTGGACATTAACATGCCTGGAATGAACGGTTGGGATTTTTTGGCAAAATACAGGGAACTATCCAAAGACATTCACGATCGCTCTGTGGTGGTTATGCTTTCTACCAGTCTTAATCCGGATGACAGAGAAAAGGCTGCTTCTATCCCCGCTGTAAAAGAATTTGTGAGCAAGCCCCTGACACCGGAAGCATTTTGGAAAGTGGTCAATGAAAATTTCATAACTAGTTAAATTTTTTAAGCTCACTTCAGTTTTATATTTCCAGCTTCTATTTTGAGAATTTTCAACTTCATTTTGACCAATTGAAATCAATTTATTAACATCGGAAAGATGGTTTGAAGATCGGTTTAACCTGCAGTTGACTTTCGTCTATAGTCAGATGACAAGTATCCGCAACATTTGAAACCCCAAATTCCATAAATGGCAGAATTGCGGTTATCACATGCCTATTTTTATTCCTCGATCCAATATTTTGAAATCTCTTCTTCATTTTTGAAAGTTTCATTCCCAATTGTTTCCCAGATTCGAACTTAACTTTGAGGCTATGAAGGTTTTAATAGTTGAAGACGAACCGGAATTGCTAAAGACACTGGTTGATTCTCTGACAAAGGAAAATTTTGTGATAGAAACGGCAGGTGACTTCAATTCAGCCAGCGAAAAGCTTGCAGTTTATGAATATGACTGCATCCTGTTGGATATCATGCTTCCGGGTGGAAGTGGACTCCGCTTACTGGAAGAGCTGAAGCAGACAGGACGATCCGGAAATGTGATCATTATTTCTGCCAAAGATTCTCTGGATGATAAACTCAGGGGCCTTGAACTTGGGGCGGATGATTACCTCACTAAGCCCTTTCACATAGCAGAACTCAATGCAAGAGTGAAAGCTGTCCTGAGGAGAAATAAACTGGAGGGAAAAAACACGATTGAAATTTCCAACATTATCCTGGACTTGAAAGAGCGGCTTTTTTTAGTGGACGACTGTAACATTCCCTTAAACAGAAAAGAGTTTGACATCCTGAATTACTTTCTGTTCAACAAGAACCGTCTGGTATCAAAGAATGCCCTAGCCGAACACGTGTGGGGAGACCACATCGACCAAAGTGACAACTTTGATTTCATATATTACCAGATCAAAAATCTGAGGAAGAAACTACAATCCTCCCGTGCAAACATTGAGATTGAAGCCATCTATGGTATTGGTTATAAGCTGATCGAAAAATGAAGCTTCTTAACCAGTCCTTAAAATACCTGTCTGTTTCCATTCTGTTCATCCTTAGTTTGTGGGCAGTTATTTTCTATTTCAATATGCTTCGGGAGATCAAAGAAAGCGTTGACGAAGGACTGGAAAACTACAAGCGCCAGATTATTTACAATGCGAAAACGGACTCGACTATATTGACTAAAAAGAAATTTGACGAGGGACTGTTTACCATTTTTGAAATCAGCAAGTCTCAGGCAGAGCTGACTAAGGACCGATACACAGACACGCTTTTGTACATGCAGGATGCAGACGATGAGCAGCCTGAGTTGGAACCTGTCCGAATGCTGACCACTGCTTTTAAATCCAACGGGCAGTACTACGAGCTGTCAATTATCAATTCAATGGTAGAGGAGGGGGATCTGATTGAGGAATTGCTTTGGGAAGCGCTTTGGCTGTATTTGATCTTGGTTTTAAGCATTATTGTAATCAATAATTTTGTCCTGCAGCGCTTATGGAAGCCTTTTTACAACTTCTTGGGTCAGTTGAAGAGCTACCGGCTTGGAACCGGCAAGAATTTACCGGATGTGAAGACCCAAATCAGAGAATTTAGAGATTTGCAATCTGCTGTCAACGCTCTTTTGCAGCATACTCTTGAAACGTATGAGTTACAGAACCAATTTATTGGCAATGCCTCACACGAGTTGCAGACCCCGCTTGCTATTGCAATCAACAAACTGGAGCTTTTGATCGAAAGAGGAGAGCTGGAAAATACCCAGGCAGAAAGTATAGCCGAAGTGATGAATATAATCTCACGCTTGGTCCGATTGAATAAGTCCCTGCTGCTGTTAACAAAGATTGAAAACAGGCAGTTTTTGAATAACCAGTCCGTATCACTAAACGAAACAGTTCGACAGACCCTCAGCGATTTGGAAGAAATCGCTGAATTTAACGATGTCCGCATTTCCCTCGAAGAAACATCTAATGTCACTGTAGAGATGGATGGCACACTTGCCAGTATGGTTATTTCAAACCTTGTAGGAAATGCCATTTTCCACAATATTCCCGATGGAACCGTGAAAATATCGATCTCAGAAAATACCGTTCGGATCTGTAATACCGGAAAAGGTGAGCCCTTGGATTATATAAAAATATTTACCCGCTTTTATAAATCTGAGTCCAAACAATCAGGTACAGGGCTTGGCTTGGCTATTGTAAAAGCGATTTGCGGCCTTTATGGCTTTACCGTTTCCTATCATTTCGGCGATAATTTCCATTGCTTTGAATTGCGTTTCGGCGAACATTGATATTTTTTTCGCCTGAATTTTTCATTCCAGATTGTTTCCAAAATCATGCGGTTGTTTTACTGCATGAAGACTATAAAAACACATTTTCCAAATGCCATTCTAACTGTTCTTTTCTCAGTGGTTTGGGCTGTAGGTAGTTTTGCTCAGGACAATGCAAAGTCTGCAAAAGTTCATCATGCAGAGCCGCTTTACATGGACCTCGTTAGAGACCTCGGAGCTAGGAAAGGGGAGAAGGAATTCAACGTAGGCACTGAGTTTAAGGGCTTGTCGAGCCATAATCAATACACCTTTCTGGTAGAATACGAATTTGCGCCAATCAATCGGTTGGGACTGGAAGTGGAAGCTGATTTCCTGTTTTTCAAGCAAAAAGAAACACATTCGGAGCTTCCCGGCAATAAATTGGAATGTCTGAGGTTTTCCGGCCAATACTCATTTTTTGTGTCTACAAAATATCGGGCAACTCTGGCTTTAGGCTATACCCAACTAATAGAACTGACCGATTTTAGGGACTATCGAAGCGGCAATCTTGTCTCAGGCACAGTTCACAGTCCATTTTTTGTGGCAGCAAAGCGATGGGGAAAAGAGATCCACACCACGATCTATACCTATCCCATGATAGCTCGTGATTTTACCAAGACCGCCACTGAGGTAGATTGGGCTATTAACACTTCCATTCTTTATTCGCTTCCACAATCAGAACACTTTGTAGGCGTCGAAATTAGCCAAGAGTTTAATCATGGAGAGTTTGG
>DATIAI010000348.1:0-6199 GCA_035458065.1 Algoriphagus sp.
ACTTGATGTCCAATAGCACCCATGAGTTTACTGCTGTGCTCAACCTCTTTCGGGACAATGAACGTAATAAACTCAAACCAAACGGGGTGTTGATTTGGTAACCAACATACTCCAATTCATTTGAGAATTTAAGGGATCCCAAACTCCAATGCAGCTGGAGTCCCTAAGGCCATTGGGCAGGGTCTTGTTCCAATGGCCTGGGCTGGTTCCCACATACATTCTGGCTCCTTAGTGAGCCACCATTTTTCTTGTGCCCATCAAAGCCTCCCAATCTCTAGTCTTCATTTCTCTTCCCCACCTGAAATGATCTGACCACATTAAAACCGAAATGAATATCTCCATCAAAGAAATTGCCCTGAGTGGAAGGAATAAAACCGGATGGGGTCATCTCATTTGAATTGGTAAAATGAAGTTGAAAAACATGTCCTCCGGTTTCGATATCCACACCGAATCCCAAAGAATTATACCCCGGTAGGTCTTTGCCAAACCTATAGTAATACTCTCCGGTCAAATGGACTCTCTTGGATAGCGCAACCCTTCCCCCAATCCCCAGTGCACCCAGATTGTTGGGCTCTTCCTGGGTTGGTACTAGATTTCTATGGACAAAACTTGGCATCAACTGCAGCGAAACGCCATTTCCGAACTTTCTAGCCAAAAGTAATTGGTGAACATAACGCAGTCTTCTTGAAAAATTCATGGGTAATTCAGGCCTTTTCAGAGTGTAAACAGAGAAATCACTTACCCAAGTGGCTGAAATTGGCATCCCCTGGGTCTTTTGTTGCAAAATCCTGGCTTTTAGATAACTGTCATACACCTTGTTCAGAGAATTCCTTCCAAATCCTAAAGTCACCCGATCCGAAATGGAGTACTCCAAACCTAATCTGACATTGGAATCATCCAAGCCAAACAAATTGTAAGCCCCGGAATTTATCCTTCCAAAACGGTGGGAAATAATCACGTCCATATTTCCCTTTCCTCGGGTTTCTATACTTTGACCATTGATTATCCGGGTTCCTTTGAAGGTTGCCATGACAATTTCCGGCTCCTTTTTACTGTCAACTCTCAACTGCTCCAGCAGGTCCTGTCCTTGGGTAGAACATGTGATTAGACAGATAATCAAGGTGAAATACAACTTTTTCAAATCCATTAGTTGGGGCTTTTAAATACAAATTTTACAGTTACCTCTACCTCCTCAGCAATATTCTGGAACATCAGTCTGGGTATTTCAACCTGGTAATCTTTCAGGACCACAGTGAAAACAGACTCCAGTATCAATTGCCCGCCTTGTTTTGTGATAGTTCCGGGGATTTTCACTCTTTTGGTGACCCCGTGGATGGTCATTTCTCCTTCTGCGACGGCTTTGGAACTGGAGCTTGCAGGGCTATATCCCGAAATTTTCCCCCGGAAATGAGCCTCAGGGTATTTCTCCGACTCGAGGTAATTTTCATTAAAATGCTCCTTCATTAAGGACTTTTTAAACTCAAATCCGGTGATGGGAATAAGAAACACTGCTTCCCCGCTTCCCAAGTCAATGATTCCACTGGCTTCGTCATTCTCAGCACTGATATCCTCAATCAAAGCATCGCTAAAAAACCGGGCATAGCCCGAAACGGAGCGGATTGCTTGTCCTTGGACTTCCACCCCATGGGAAAGCAAAAAGAATAATAAGATTAATCTTTTCATGAGTTGATTATTGATTTATCAAAGGCAGGCTCGGTTTGATACCTTAATTGTCCAATGCACCTTTTGTCACCCAGCAATAGATGAGTTCCTTTTGAGTGGCACTGATGGACATTCCGGAACTGGCAGGAGGCATGAATCCTGACTGGGTATTGGCCATGATAGTACTGGCAAACTGTAGAATATTATCCTTGACCGTAAAATCTGCTCTTCCCGTACCGGCGACATGGCAACCCGCAACTGCACAGTTTTGCTGAATGATTGGCAGGACATCCGCCGAAAGTTTCACATTACTATCCTCACACCTGACTGCATTGGGCGGTGGCAGCTGATCTTCGGATTCTGAACCGCAGGAAATTGAAATTGAAAGTAGAGCTATGAAGCTTGCCAATATTGCCCATTGGTTTTTCTGAGAAGTGTTTTTCGTTTTCATGAGTTTGAGGTTTTAAAATTTATTTAGAGTTATCTGAGATAAGGTTAGTTTATTGGTTTCAAATCCGATACTTGTGCGGAGCTCTGTTTGTGAATGGATCGGCACATCCCAAATCCGAAATCCGACATCCCAAATCCCAAATCCGCCATCCGAAATAGACAATACCATTCCACCTCCCCTTAAAGAAGGAGTTTTCAACTAGTTTAATAATTGTGAGGATTAGTTTTTTTGAATACCTATTTACCTACCTGTGACAATGGATTAGGGTTTTTTGCTTTGATTTGGCTGCCCATGGACTTCAACTATTAACTATACTTACCACTTACCCTTCACTTCTCAGCACCACCGATCACTGTGACTGCGTACTGCTACTGATCACTGAACACTGATCACTGAACCATGCTCACTTCCTCCCCGGGTAATAATTAAGGCTCACAAATATTCCAGTGCTCTTAAGTGAAATATCACCTTCACCCACTCCGCTGATAGGGACTTTGAAGTAAGGTTCGACCTGGATACTTAACTGTTTTCCCAATTTCCTTTCGTATCCCGCACTGATGTTGACCACACCAAGGAAATGGTTATTCTCTCCATTCACATTGATCTCTCTGGTATAGGGATAGCCGCTTCCGTTATCCTCATATTCCAGTTCATAATGTTCTTTGAGCATCAAATAGGAGGAAAGTCCCACGCTTGCAAATACCCGTTGAAGTTTGCCCTCCACTGGGTAATACCTCAAATTGATGGGAATATCCAGAATATCGCATTCTCCAAAGATTCTGTCCGGCTCATTCACAGATCCATATTGGGTATTGCCCTCTGTGCTGTACGGTTTAAAGGAATAAAATACTCCACTGACAATACTGACTTTAGGATTAAGAAAGTACGCTGCTCCGATTCCAACTGCCTGACCGGCTTTCCCTACCTGATTCATTTTGATTCCGCTCAAATCAGGTGCTGCTTGCACAGAAATGCTGAATCGGCCCGCATATCCGTAGGATTTATTCTCCTTTTCCACCATTCCGTTTGAGTTCGGGTTTCTTTCAGGAATGACCAGGCTACCCGGCAGGGGAGCGGAATAATCCAGAGGAGGGATTGGATTACTCTGCCAAGGGAATGGCATTTCTTCTGAATCATCCCATGTTAAAATTCCGGGTAGACCGGAATCCAATCCTTCGGTACTTATTGCTGTTGGTTCAAAGGATTTTTGATTCACTGACGTAGCAGATGATAGTGCCTCTGAACTTACTTTAGCTCCCTCAGCTTGAAGCTGCTTTGTCTCCACAACAGCATTGGTAACTTCAGTCCCCTCATTGGTAGTCGATTCGGATTTTCCAGCGTTTGCCAATGTTTCCTTCTTGGGTGGTTCAAGTTCAATAGCAACCTGATCCGCCTCCGGTGTGATCGGAAGAAAATTCCAGAGGGCAACCGAAAGCATAATCCCAAGAAGCACAGCACCCACCCACACCATAATCTTATTTTTCCACCAGGCCGGAGCAGGTCGGGGCAGTTGATCCAGGCGCGCTTTCATGTCGCCCCAATCTTCTTCAGAGAAGGGAATATCCGCCGAATCGGATATTTTTCTCAGGAGATTATCCAGCTCCTTATCGCTCCTGAAAAAGGATTTCTTGCTCATTGGTTCTGGGTTTTAACTGCGCTCTTAATTTTTCTTTTGCCCGGGAAAGGTTTGATTTGGAAGTTCCTACACTGATCTCAAGCATCTCCGCGATCTCCTCGTGGCTGAATCCATCCAGTACATATAGGTTAAAAACCGTTCGATAGCTGGGTGGCAAACCGTGAATTAATTTTATCAATTCATCGAATTGCATGACCTCCAAAGCACTTGGCTGTGTGTCATTGGATTCCGGAATAACTTCAAAACCTGTTTGATGGACTTGCTTCTGTTGTTTCTTGAAAAGGTTGATACATAGGTTTACCAAAACTCTTCGAAACCATGGTTTGAAGGGCTGGTTAGGGTCGAATTTTTCAGGTTTGGAAAATAAAATCATAAAGCCATCATGGAGAATTTCCTTAGCCTCTTCTCTGGTGGAAGTATATCTGAGGCATATACTCATCCCATAACTGTAGTAGAGTTTATACAGCACTTCCTGGGCTTTACGGTTATTGCCCAATAGCCCTTGCCAGATTTTTTTGTCCAGAATTTCAGATTTCACATGCCGCGGGTTGCATAGTCCTTACATAGTAATTTACTCATTGGTTGCGTGGGATTTTAAAAAAAAGTATAAAGACTCCCGCTCCCCAGGACTTGAAATCTTGAAGTCTAAGTCTATGATTCTTAATCCGCCCGTTATTGCGAGGGATCATTCACCCAATCAAATCATTTTTGAATGCTGCGATTCCAAAGCCATCTTTCACAATGAATTAGAATTCAATAAAAATGAGATTGCTTCGCTGCTGCGTCACTCGCAATGACGTATTGCCCCGTCATTGCGAGAGATCAAATGAATTATTCAATTAACCCCAAATTCAACGATCCCGAAGCAATCTTTTTAATTATAAGAAGAATTCAATTTGATGAGATTGATTCGCTCGTTCCTCGCTCGCAATGACGCATTGCCTTTCACAATGAATTAGAATTTCCACGACCTTCAATCCAACAACTTACCACTTACTATTAACCACTTACCCCTTCCAACCTCCTTACCAAACTTCCAAACTTCCCAACTTCCCAACTTCCTAACCTCCAAACCTCCCAACTTCCCAACCTCTTCACCGAATCGTATTCTCCAACACAACCACCGAAGGTCCCTGATTCAACCACCTTTTTCCCAGCCCGGTCGTATCACCCATCGGTTCGAAGAAAACAAAAGACCCAAGTGCCAAATCAATATCTCCATCTCCGTCCAGGTCACCAGCATCCATGACAAACCATCTCCCATTGGTGGATTGCGGAAAAGAATAGTCCGTAAACTTTAGATTTCCCTTGTTCTCCAGATACACAAAGCTTTCCTCCGGATAGTTGATATAGTCAGGGAAATAGGAAATAGCAGCAATATCCAGATCTCCATCCAGGTCAAAGTCTCGGGGAATGGCTTTATAGGCACCGTTAAGTTGATAAAACCAAGACTGTGAAAAATTGAAATTGCCGTCGTTTTCAAAAATATAAATGCCATGATAGTTTTTTAGAAATGGCGTCCGATCGGCATTGTCACCGCTTACATAGATCAGATCCTCAAACCCATCCCCGTTGAAGTCAGCAAGTTCGAGGTAGAGGGAACCATTAAGCGGAGAAAAGGATAGCAGCTTTTTCTCACTGAAATTCCCGTCCCCTTTATTGGTATATAAAAATACCCCCTCATCTCCCTGTGCCATGAGTACCAGAATGTCCTGCATTCCATCGGCATTCACATCTTTGATAATGGCGGTGATTGCACCTGGTTTAGCCCGGAGGATTTTTTTAACATACCGATCCCGGCCTTTATTTTCAAACCAAACCAGATTTCCGGTGAGGTCCCCGTATTCGCAGGCAACGATGTCTTCAAGCCCGTCTTTGTTTAAATCTCCAAAAGCTAATTGGACCGGTCGCTGCATTCCACTGATGATCTCCTTGGCGCTGTCGTACATGCCGGTGGTACCGGTCTTGGATATCTTCTGAAGAGATCCAGCTGGGAGTTCATTCGGAAATACCCCGTCTCCGACTATGGCCAGGTAGAGGGTGTCGTTTCGCTCATAGAAATCAATCGGTGTTCTGGTAAAAACAAGGTCGTAGTTTTTCTCAAGTTCTGGGGTAAGAAAGGTCAATACACTTTGGTTCCGCTTGCCGTCACTGAAGACAATCCCACCTTGATCAGGTAGAATTTTCACCATAGAAGTCATTGCCGGACGATGATTGTAAGCAACTTCTTTATAGGTGAAATGGGATAATCCCTTTGTGATTGCTTTGTTTCTTTTTGGTGTAATGATGGAGTCAGGAGCATTTTCCAGATAATAGGCCACAATTTTATTCCAATCCTCTCGGGCTAAGATGGGTTGCTCAGGGTAGATATTAGCCTGCCTGATTTTTTCCCCACCCAACCTGGGATTAAATAAACTGTCTGGTTGATGTGCTCCTTTATAAATCCCCAT
>DATIAI010000349.1:0-2242 GCA_035458065.1 Algoriphagus sp.
AATGAGATTGTTTATTGGTCTAAGCCTGTAGATTGGCACAACCAAACGCTTACACCCAATCCCGATGCGATCTATTTCATGATATTTTTTAATACCAAAGAGGCAGGGCCCTTGGTGATAGACGTTCCTCCGGCCGATGGAAATTCTTCATTTGCTGCCAACATTGACAATGTTTTTCAGATGCCACTCGAAGATGCGGGACCATATGGTGCCGATAAAGGCGCAGGAGGCAAATACCTAATCCTTCCTCCGGGCTATCAGCAAAAGCCACCAAGTGGTTACATTGTCCTGGCTGCGGATACCTATGAAGGTTACGCGTTGTTTCGATCAAATTTGCCAAGCCACAGTGATTCTGATATTGCCACATCCGTAGCCTATGGCAAACGGCTAAAGGTGTATCCGCTATCTCAGGCCGGTAACCCGGGTGAAACAAAATATACTGATGCTAAGGATATTATATATGATTCGACTATTCCCTATAATGTGAAATTTTTCCAGTCATTGAACCGTATTATCCAGAGCCAGCCCTGGCTTACCCGGGATAAAGCAATGATTGACCAACTCAAAACCATAGGAATTGAAAAGGACAAAACTTTCGATCCTAATGCCAGAACAACCGAGATTCTAAATGCAGCGGCCATCGGAGCCCATGAATATATTGAAGCAATGTATGATGCTGGATTTCCTCCGCTAAATCCTGAAGCTCACTGGGCAGTTCCGGCAATGCCAGAACTTGTCAAAGCCGGATCCTCAGGCTATGAGGAAACTGACATTTACCCTGTTGATGCCCGCGCTCTTACTTATTCTATTGGTTACATTGGAATTAAGCGTCTAGGCACGGCTCAGATTTACCTTTTGTCAGGAAAGGACCGGGATGGAGAAGACCTGAATGGTGATGCATTATACCGCCTCCGGGTTCCAGCTCAGGTTCCTACAAAGCAATATTGGTCTGCAACGGTATATGACCGTGAAACTCACGCACTCATAAAAAATCTCCCGCGTGCCAGCTGTGCCTCCAACGATGAATCGGTTCAGATTAACCCAGATGGCTCGGTAGATGTATACTTTGGTCCGAGTTCACCGGAAGGCAAAGAATCAAACTGGATACCAACCGATCCCAATGGAAAATTTGAAGTACTCTTCCGAATTTATGGTCCCGAAAAACCATTGTTTGAAAAAACATGGAAGCTGGGTGATATTGAAAAAGTGAAGTAGGAGAAGTATAAAAGCATCAACTGGGCACCTACTGGTTTATTGGATAATTAATAAAATGAATAGCATTGCTTCGTTAACTTTTGATGTCCAATACCTACCACCTGAAGATTTGCTCCAACATCAGCCCTAACAGGTTGGTACCTTTCAAAACAAACCCTTATGGATTATTTGCAAAAAATCATAGGTGAAATTGAAGTCCACTCAGTGGACGGAATAAAAGAATGTTTTGAAAATGGAGTCAGTCCTAATGACTACTTTAAGGATAAACCACTCATTTATGAACTTATAACAGAATACTCTCGGGGCCCGAAATTCAGAGAATGCTTCAAAGTTTTTGTGGATTATGGACTGAGTTTCGATGACAACATATTACTCGCTGTTTTTTTGGATGATCCCCTTTCTCTGGATTCTTTGTTGAGTGCCAATAAGCAGGCGGTAAAAAATATTTACACGTTTGACTGTGCATTTACGCCTTTGTATAAGGTATCACTCCTTCATATTTGTGCGGAATATAATCACCTTGCTTGCGCTAAAATATTAGTAAAGCACGGTGCTGACATTAACTCTAAGGCCGGGATGGACGAGTACGGTTTCGGTGGACAAACCCCGATATTTCACACCGTAAATCAAAACTCAAACAAGTGTATTGATGTAATGAACTATCTTATTTCTGAATCGGCGGATTTAAATCTTACTGTCAAAGGCTTGATTTGGGGCAAAGGATATGAATGGGAGACGTTTATTCCTGCCGTGAATCCAATAAGTTATGCTATGATGGGGCTTCTTCGCCAATTTCAACGAACAGAGAAGGATATATATGTAATTGTCTCTATACTTCTAAAGGCAAAAGACGGAACTCAATACTATCCTCCCAACATTCCGAATAAATATCTGAATTAGGATACCCAAGAAAATAACGGTTGATTATTTCGATATTCAACAAGAATAATTGAGCCATGCGTGGTTCCATTAGAATTAGTACGTTGGCCCTCCTGTTCGTAGTTTTTTCCTTTCTCGATTGGTAACC
>DATIAI010000350.1:0-2228 GCA_035458065.1 Algoriphagus sp.
AATCTTAATTCTCTTTCCTGAAAAGCACCTTCTGGAATAAAAACTCGAGCAGTATCTATAAGGAAAGCGTCCATGGTTCCAAAATCCATTGCTTTCAAAGAATCCGTTAGATTAGGTTTGTTGTTTTTTAGATCTTTTGTAGTTGGTTTTCTTTTTTCTTGGCTTTGAGCAAACCCCAGAGTCACTACTCCAAAAGTTAGGATAAAAATGCTGGTCAAGATCTTCATCATGAGTTTGGGCTTTTTTGTTGATACTTACTCAAATACGAGTAAACCCTAATTTTTGATTCAAACCAATCCCAGCAATTTCATCCGGTTTGGAATGAATTATTGGATGCTGTAAAAGTTTTAAATAAGCCGATTTAAGAAAACCGGGTTTTTGAAGCAGGTTGTAAGAACCTTCGCGCTTTCTAAAAGCGTTACATTATTATGAAAATTTTTGAATGCGACCACTGTGCAAACCCGATTTTTTTTGAAAATAATAGATGTGAAAAATGCGGATACTTAACCGGGTATTCTCCAATTGATCAGGATATTCTCAGCTTTGATCCTGCCTTTTTTCCCATGGTTTCGCAAATTGATGCAAAGCCGTTTCGTTATTGTGCAAACAAGGAATTTAATTTGACGTTTGCAACTGGCTGGTTCCTGTAGAAAAAGAAGAGAAATTCTGCAGGGCATGTGAGTTAAATCAAACGATTCCAAATCTGTCAGATCATAAGAATTTTCAAAAATGGCAAAAATTGGAAATAGCAAAACACAGGTTGATTTACCAGTTGGATCGCTTGAATCTGCCTTACTTCAGCAAACTCAAAAATAGAGATCAGGGTGTGTGTTTTGATTTTTTATCCCGAAGTCCAAGCCATAACCGAATGACAGGTCATGCGAACGGTGTGATTACTATTTTGCTTGAAGAGGCGGATTCCGTTCATCTGGAAAAGATGAAGAGTGAGTTGTCGGAACCTTACCGAACCCTCATTGGCCATTTCAGACATGAGGTGGGCCATTATTTTTGGGATTTGTTGATTGCAAAAGAGCCGGAAAACCTTCAGATTTTTCGAAGCATTTTTGGTGACGAAAGAATAGATTATGGTCAAGCTTTGGTGACTTATTATCAATCTAAATCTGGGGTAAATTGGAAGGATGCTTACATCACTCAATATGCGAGTTCGCATCCATGGGAAGATTGGGCAGAAACCTGGGCCCATTACCTTCACATCATGGATATGGCAGAAACTGCCTATTCATTCGGAATTACAATAAAGCCGAAGCTTAATGAAGTCTCACTTCAGGGCGAAATCCACTTTGACCCTTACGTCACCACGGACTTTAACCAGATTTTCAACGCTTGGTTTCCGATTTCCTTTGCCATCAACAGCTTGAATCGCTCTATGGGTATAGCCGATGCGTATCCTTTTGTGATCAATGGTGCAGTGATCAAAAAAATGAAATTTATTCATCGGCTCCTTTTTGGGAAGAGTTGAAATAACCTTTGAGGTTTTCCAAACCTCGAAGGTTTTTACTTTTCACCGTAAAGAATTTTTACCACTGAGTTCACAGAGAAATTTCTAAAATCTCACTTAGACTAGGTTTGAACTTCAAATGTTCAATCAATCACATGCCTATCTTGAGTTCACGGAGAGGAAAAGCTGATGCTATTCTTTCGCTAATCTTTGAGGTTTTCTAAACCTCGAAGGTTTTTATTTTTAACCACAAAGAACGCGAAGGAGCGCAAAGGTTTCTTATTTGTGATGTGATTGGGAAACTATCTTTTCACAGATGGACCAAATAAGCACAGATTTTTATTTATCTGTGAGGATCCGGGTCATCTGTGAGCTCTTTTAGCCCTTACTCTAATAAAATGCTCCATTGTGATGATTTTTCGCAAAAAAGGAGGAGAAAATTTATTTTTGAGCCACAGTCACTGCAGTCCAGTCCAGCTTATAAGTGTCACAACCCAAAGCATTAATATTCATTCTGAACGTCCCTGAGGCCTTGGATTCCTGGATTTCACCATTTACTTCAAATCGCCAAGCGGTTGCACCACCATTTGGCGGTTCGGTGATATGCCCGCCCACTTTTTCACTGGTGATTGGATAATCTCCATCCGGACCAACAGTAATTTGTTCAAGGACTCCATCACAGCGCCAGTAACCTTTGAAAGTCAGGTTTTCGAGTTTTGTACCATCTGCAGATACATCAAAAAAGAGCGAATCTCCTTTCATTCCATTG
>DATIAI010000351.1:0-6134 GCA_035458065.1 Algoriphagus sp.
AATGGTCAGGGAATTGGCATGATTCGGAATGCTTCGCTGAATATGAATGCGTCCATCAATCCCCGAAGTGGGCAAACACCGGGTGAAGTGCGGGACGATCTGACTCAGGATTTCATCGAGCGGGGTGGAGTGATGAATGAATTTGCCCAAAATGAAATCAACCGAATCGTCTCTGATCCAAGCTTGTACATCGATTGGGATATTCCCTGGAACCTTTCACTCGGCTACAACCTCGCTTATTCACGCCAGATTAATAACAACAAGAACATCACTCAGACCATCAACCTGAATGGGGATTTGTCTATTTCCGAGAAATGGAAAATAAATTTCAATACAGGCTATGACTTTCAGGCTGCCGAAGTCACCCAAACCATGATCGGTATTGCCAGAGACTTGCACTGCTGGCAGATGAATGTAAACTGGGTTCCGTTTGGAAGATTTACTTCCTACAGCATCGACATCCGTGTCAAATCGAGCATCCTCCAGGATCTGAAAGTGTCCAGAAGAAGGTCGTTTTATGATTTTTAAAGTGATCTAATCAGGGAGAGCCCAAGACCAAAATTACCTTTTTGGTCAAACTCTCGCCCGGCTCAGCGGCATGGTCATACACCTTGGACCACCAAGTCCACGGCTCAATTCGGAAGACGGGATTTCCAAAACCTCCACGCCCATATTTCGCAATGCCCGGTTGGTATGAATGTTTCTATTGTAGGAAATTACCCTTCTGGGGCCGATCGCAAAGACATTCGCCCCATCAAACCACTGCTCCCGCATCGCATAGTCGGGATTTCCGTCTCCCGTACTCAGGATTTCCAAATGTGGAATTTCTCTGGCCAAAACCGTCAATAGCGACTCTTTCAACACTTCCCGTTTGATGGTCACTTTGTCCCCATTTGCTTCCTTCAAGGTATAAAGTGATGTCTGCAAAACTGAATTCATCGCATCCGGATAAGTAAGGACCAGATTTTCATCCAGCACAGTGAAAACCGTGTCCAAATGCATGAATTGGCGTTTTTTAGGTAAGTGAACCTCATAGACACGCTTGACAGATCCCTCTCCCAAAAGTGCTTTGGCGGCATGGTAAATCGCCTTTTCATCTGTCCGCTCGGAGTTACCGATAGCCACCGCTTCGTGCGAAAGAATGATCACATCTCCCCCTTCGATGCTCGGCGGAGAATCGTGTCCATCGATCGGATAAAGAGTGTTGACGTGAACTTTGAAATCAGGATGGTTTTCAAAAATGGTTCTCAACAAATCCGCTTCCCGCTGCCTGCCTTCCATTTTCATGGAGGAAAAAATAATTCCGGAAGGTGTCAAGGCCATCGGATCCCGCTGAAAATACAGGTTGGGACAAGGAGGAATCGCAAAAGCAAAATCGTAAAGTTCACCGGCATTGAGGTTGGGAAGTTTTCGCTTTAATTCGTGGATTTTCAGTCCTGCAGTCAAAATTCCTGCACATTCCGCAGTAGAATATCGCTCCAAAATATCCTCCGCAATATGAGAGAGCCCGGAGCGGGTCAGGGATTCCCGCATCAGCCGAAGCAGGATTTCCTCATCGTACAGTACCCTGATCAGCAATTCCCGCAATTGATAAACTTGGGCTCCGGTCGAATCCTTGATCAGGCTGGAAAAGATATCGTGCTCTTTTTGAAGCGCTTCCAAATACGGAACGTCCTCAAAAAGCAGGAAATCCTTATTGTAAGGAGTCAGACGGTCGATTTCCTTTCCGGGCCGATGCATCAACACCGCGCGAAGGGTTCCAAATTCCGAGTTTATTCGAAGGTTCATGATTTCTAAACTTTCAACAAAAATGTAATTTCATTGTCATTATCAAAATAAAAATTTTACTTTTTTAAATTATTCATAATAAAACAGCAATAACTTTCAATAATTCAAGATATTAAAAAAATCCGGTTTTCTGATGGAAAGAATAGTTTTTGATTGGGAAAGAACCGTAAAATCAAAATTAAAAAACCCCGATGAAATCTTATGGCACACTTATTTCGTTGCCTTAAGGAATCACCGAAAAATCAATTTATGTTTTCATTCAAAAGACTTTCCATTGGAATTTTATTCACAGGAGTTTTCTTACTTCAGGCCAGTTGTACTACTGCCCAAATCACCGATATTCTAAAACAGGTTAATTCCAATCCAAGTACTTCCGAAATCTCCATGGGCTTGAAAGAGGCCTTGGAAAAAGGAACCGGAATCAGCGCAGACCGGCTTTCGCTTCAGGATGGTTACCTGAAAAATCTGGATGTCAAAATCCTTTTTCCTGAGGAAGCCAAGCAAGTGGAAAAAACTCTGAGATCTCTTGGGCTGGGAAGTATGTGCGATCAGGTCATCACCAGTCTTAACCGGGCAGCAGAGGATGCGGCCCAGGAAGCCAAACCTATTTTTACGTCGGCTATCAAGCAGATGAGTTTTCAGGATGTCCAAAAGATCCTTTTGGGAGAGAAAAATGCCGCAACCGTATATTTCAAAACCACGACAACTGATTCATTATCCGCCAAATTTTCTCCTATCATCGACACCAGTCTGAAGAAAGTGGATGCTACCAAATATTGGAGCGATGTAATGACACGATACAATAAGATTCCTTTGGTAAAAAAAGTGGACACAGACCTGACGGCCTATGTGACGCAAAAAGCGATTGACGGTTTGTTTTTGGAAATAGCCAAAGAAGAACTCAAAATCCGTGAAAACATCACCGCAAGAACTTCCCCTTTGCTTCAAAAGGTTTTTGGCTACGCCGAAAAACAAAAGAATCAAACTCCAGGAATTTGATCGATAAGAGTTTAACTCTATCCTATATAACCCCTAGATGAAAAACCGGAATTACTTCCGGTTTTTTTTTGAGGGGAGCCTTAAAACAATATATTTTTTTCAGACTAGCTGTAACAAACAGGCGATTTGCTTTTCCAAGATAAAAAATCACAAAAAATCAAGGAAATGAAAAAATCACTACTACTCATCTGCTTCGCCTTGCTACTCCAGTCAATGGTTGTTGCTCAGTCATCCATCTCAGTAAAAACCTCCGGATCAGGTGATCCAATTCTTTACCTACCGGGATTTGCTACACCGGGTGAAGTCTGGAATGAAACTGCAACAAAGCTCCCATCTCATTCAGCTCATGTTGTCACTTATGCAGGTTTTGGAGGCGTTGCGCCTGTTGAAATGCCGTGGTACGAAAAACTGAAAACCGACCTTTTCGAATATATCACTGCGAACAACCTAAGCAACTTAACAGTAATTGGTCATAGCATGGGAGGGAATCTTGCCTTGGAATTGGCTGCAAAATTTCCGGATCGAATCCAAAAGGTTGTAATCGCAGACGCGTTGGCTTGCATGCGTGATGTCATGATGCCCGGCGTGCCCGCAGAATCTCTGGGATATAAAAATCCTTACAATGACCAGCTATTAGCCATGGATGCTGCAGCGCAGTCAGCCTACCTGACTCAAATGACACAGAATATGATCACCAAAGCAGCTGATCAGGATCGAGTCAAATCGTGGATGGCCAATGCTGACCGCAAAACATTTGTGTATGGCTATGTCGACCTGCTCAAATTGGACAGCCGGCCTCTTCTTTCATCTATCAAAATCCCGGTTCTTCTCATGGTCGCCGGTCAGCCTTTTGGACCTGGAGCATTGGATACGATGAAAAAGCAATACGAAGGGTTGGAAAACAAAACCTTTGCCTTTGCAGCTGACAGCAAGCATTATATCATGCTTGACCAGCCAGAGTGGTTTGTTCAGGAAATAAATACCTTTCTTGGAAAGTGAATTCAGATCAAAAAATCCAGTTCGAACAACTCTATCAAGCGCACTACCGCATGGTCCTCCAACTCTGCCTTGGGTTGTTGAAAGGTGACAGCGATCAGGCAAAGGACCTCACTCAGGAGGTTTTCATTCAAGTCTGGAACAATCTGGGGAAGTTTCGGCAGGATTCTTCGCCTAAAACCTGGATTTATAGAATCACTGTCAACGCTTGCCTCAATTATTTAAAGAAAGAAAAACTGAATTCGACGAAGCTTGGTGAAGCTGCCCATAGTCAGGAAACTACCGAAGAAATCAATCTAACCGAAGGTGATCCGGTCAAAGCACTTTATGAAGCGATGGCCGGACTTTCTGAAATCGACAGGTTAGTTACCGGATTGCTACTGGAAGAGGTACCTCAGGAAGAAATCGCCACCATTTTGGGAATTTCGGACGGAAACCTTCGGGTCAAAATCCACCGCATCAAACTCAGACTTAGAAAATTGATCTATCATGAATGAATTAGGAAAAACTCTAAAATCAGGTTGGGCAAGCTCTGGATCGAGCATCACTCCCCCACCAATCCCGGAACAATTAATCAGCGAAGCACAGCGACTCAATAACGAAAGTATAAAATTCCAGTGGAGCACCTTATTGATATTGGGATCAACCTTCTTGATGATGTGCTATTTTCTGCTGTTTTACTTTGGCTTTCGCGAACCGCTAAGCCATGTAGGAGTAGCATTGATGTTGGGATTTTTTCTCCTTCGAATAGTACTGGAAGCCTACAGCATTTTTCAGGGGAGAAAAAAGGTAGCTACAGATTCCGCCACTGAAAATCTGGAAAAAGAAAAGAAATACCTCAGCCTACGATTGAAAATCCACAGCACCTTTACTTACCTGACTTTGGGAGCATATACCTTGGGTTTCTTGTTACTTCTACCGGAGTTTTCCAAGTACATCAGCCAAATTTGGATGGTCGCACTTGTGGCTTCGTACTTTATCCCGGGAATAATCCTAACCCTACTTATCCGTAAAAATGTCCAAAAAGAACTTCAGGAGCTCCGGACGGTGGTGGAATTAAGGAAAAGGATTTTGGAGTAAAAAAAGGTAAAACCCAAAGGAAACTTCAATACCAATATGAGGGTCTCCACTTCGCCAATGTGAGTTTAAAGCGATACTCAAATTGTTAAAAAATCAGCGATCATCGGCGACTTTTTCTGCGTTGATCAGCGGGAAAACCGCAAAACCAACATTAAAAAAACCGGAATCGCTTCCGGTTTTTCTAATGCACAATTTTTAATTAAAGGCTTACCCTACGAGATCAACCAGTAAAGTATCTCCTTCTTTTACTACAGTCACCAATCCTTTTTGAGTCAGTCCTTTGATAGAAACATCCCACTTTTTGCCGCTGAGACCTGTTTGGGCTTTCAGTTCCGGCAATGATGCAGGATTCTTTTTACCCAAAAGATCCACAATTATCTTCTCCTCTTCAGTCAGTTCCACAGCTTTTTTCTCCGGTCTCATCTGAGGGAAGAAAAGCACTTCCTGAATCGTGGTTTTGTTGGTCAAAAGCATCGTCAATCGGTCAATCCCGATTCCCAAACCTGATGTAGGAGGCATGCCGTATTCCAGTGAACGAAGGAAATCCTCATCCATCGCCATGGCTTCATCATCTCCTCTTGCCGCCAATTTCAGCTGATCTTCGAAGCGCTCCCGCTGATCAATTGGATCGTTTAGCTCTGTGTAGGCGTTTGCGATTTCCTTGCCATTAACAAAAAGCTCAAATCGCTCCACCAAACCCGGTTTGCTGCGGTGTTTTTTTGCCAAAGGCGTCATCTCAATCGGATAATCCGTGATGTAAGTTGGCTGGATCAAATGCTCCTCTACTTTGGCTCCGAAGATCTCATCGATCAACTTGCCTCGACCCATGGAATTATCTACCTGTATTCCCAGATCCACACAAACCTGGCGGATTCCAGCCTCGTCCATTTCACTCACATCCACTCCCGCATACTCCTTGATGGAATCATACATCGTCAGTCTTCTGTAAGGTCCTGCGAAATCAATCTCACGGTCACCAACTTTCACCACAGTCTTTTCATGGATGGATTCGGTCACTTTTTCCAGCAATTCCTCCACCATTTCCATCATCCAGATGTAGTCTTTGTAGGCCACATAGATCTCCATGGAGGTGAATTCCGGATTGTGCGTACGGTCCATGCCTTCGTTTCGGAACATTTTCCCAAACTCGTACACTCCTTCAAACCCACCAACGATCAACCTTTTCAGGTACAATTCATTGGCGATTCTCAGGAATAGCGGCATGTCCAGCGTATTATGATGGGTCTGAAACGGTCTTGCAGCAGCTCCAC
>DATIAI010000352.1:0-2411 GCA_035458065.1 Algoriphagus sp.
CTTTTTGCAGGTCCTCTTGCCTTCTGCTGCCAAGATCTACGCAGAAGGAAATCAGGATAAAATCGAGCGGATGGTCCTCGAGGCAACCCGCTATATCTCACTGTTCCTCTGCTTTGTGGTATTCATCCTGATCCTCAATTCCCATGATTTACTTAGCCTATACATGGGTCCGGACTATCTCTATCTCTCTCCTTGGCTTAATCTCTGGCTGCTTACTGTCCTGCTGAATATGCACAATACCCCGGTAGCCAGTCTCGTACTTTCTTCGGGCAAAACCAAGGCTCTGATCTTTTCCTCTGCCATTTCATGCATCATTTCTCTTCCCATCACCGTGATCCTTGCACCTACAATGAATGTCGGCGCAGCAGTCTTGGGATATCTGGTCTACATGTCTATTCAGATTGGCTTTTTTTATGTGTATTACACTCCGAAAGTGCTTGGTTTGAATAGTTGGAAAATCCTCTCCACTTCCTTTATTCCCGCATTGCTGGCTGGACTTTTGTCCTTTGGAGGAGCTTACGGATTGCAAAACTGGCTAGAGTTGGGCAGTTCGGATTTACTCAGGATGATCCTGAATTCCGTGGTTTTCTCCCTAATCTTCCTGGGTATGGTGGGAGCTTTTCTAATCAGGCCAGGGGAAAAACAAGTCTTGGGCAATTATTTTCAGCGCTTTACCCAAAGAGTCAAATAAGTCAGTGATGGTCAAATTCTCAATCTGCATCCCCGCTTTCAAGAGCAGTTTTCTGAAAGAATGCATCGAAAGCATCTTGGCACAAACCTTTGGTGATTTTGAGTTGATCATTCTCAACGACTGTTCACCGCAGCCGGTGGAGGAGGTCGTGTCTAAATTTTCCGATCCGAGAATCCGATATTTTTCCAATGAAAAAAATGTGGGAGCCTATCACTTGGTCGACAACTGGAACAAGTGTTTGTCTCTAGCAAGTGGGGAATTTTTCCTCATTATGGGGGATGACGACCGCCTTCATCCCGATTATCTCCTCGAGTTCTCCGCATTAATAGAAAAATTTCCGCTTCTAAACGTCTATCACTGCCGAAGTAAAATTATCAACGACCAAGGGGAAACCATTCGCCTTACTCCTGCTCTTCCGGCTTTTGAGCATGTCTATGATTCTATCTGGCAGCGCCTGGAGCAACTTCGCTCCAACTACATTTCAGACTATGTCTATCGTGCAGATGCTCTCCGCGCGCAAGGAGGTTTTTTCAACCTTCCGCTAGCCTGGGGTTCGGATGACATCACCGCTTTCATCGCTTCCCGGGATCATGGGATTGCTCACACCAACCGCCCTGTTTTCGAATATCGCAGCAATGCCCAATCCATAACCTCCACGGGCAGCGATCTGATCAAGATGGAAGCAAACATGGGCTATGCGAATTGGATGCGAGAATTCCTGATATATGAACCAACCGACGAAACTGATCGGATCGCAAGGCAATATCTTTTGACGCACTTTGAAGAGCTGATGCAAAAGCGAAAAGCCTATACGATGTTGATTTCTATGAAGAGTAATCCTTGGGAAAAGGCAAAGAATTGGTGGGAAAGTCGCCAGAAATTCAATCTGACGAGCAAGGATATCGCATTGGTTTTTTTAAAAAGTTTTCTGAAGCGATGAATCCAGTGAAAGAAACGATCCCTATAATATTCAATCCCCCGGACAATTCTGAAAATCAGTATATCCGCATACTTGTCTCTGGGATTGAGAAAAAAGGCTTTTTGGTGAGTCCCTTGGATGATCTCTTTAAAAATTCCGCTCATTTCAAATCTATTAAACTGGTACATCTGAATTGGTTTGAAAATCTGGATGAAAGCTCAAGAGGCTCCATGTGGAAAAGTTTTTTTCGGAAGACTGCCGCCCTTTTAGCCATTAAAGCAAGCGGGAAAAAATTGGTTTGGACGATGCACAACAGGCTTTCTCATGAGAAAGGATCTGGAAAGCTGAGTCGCGTCCTGGTGCAACTACTTTTGAAAAGTGTGGATGCTGTCGTCATTCATTGCGCCGATACCGAAAAAATCATCAGAGAGATTTCCCCTAATTTTCAAGGAAAAATTCTTTCAATTCCCCATCCGCATTTTATTGGAATTTATGGGTCGAAACTTGAACTCCCCAAAAAGGTGCAAGAGCCGCTGAAGTTGCTGTTTATTGGAGCGGTAAAACCCTACAAAAATCTGGAGTTGTTGATCCGGATCTGCCTTGAATTTGGAGATGACATTCAATTGACCATCGCCGGCAAGCCTGCTTCTGCCGAATACGCAAGTGAGCTCGAAAGCTTGGCCGCCTCTTCGGCACAGATAGACCTCCGGCTGGGATTTGTGGAAGATCGACAAATCCCGGATTTGATCGGTGCTGAAGATTTGTTGGTCCTGCCATATGACCTCAGAAGCAGTCTCAATT
>DATIAI010000353.1:0-2254 GCA_035458065.1 Algoriphagus sp.
CGAAGTTGATTGGAACTCTTCAGTCCACAATTATGTGCAATGACTTCTATTTTTTCACCACCAGCCAGAAGTTGCACGGCCCTTTCCAAGCGGAGTTTATCCCGGTATTCTCCCAGTGTAATGCCGGTAGTTTTCTTGAAAAGCCGGCTAAGATTTCGCGGACTCATGTTTACTCTTTCCGCCAAGTCATCTTGAAGATGCGGCTGATCCAGGTGACTCGCCAGCAAATCCTGAACTTGATGGATGCGGGTTTCCAAGTGATTTCGAAATTGCAGAAAAACACTCAACTGCGGGTCATCCGGTGTTCGACGGAGATAAACCACCATCTCCTTAGCCACTTGAATCGCAAACAATGGCCCGAAAATTTCCTCTAATAGAAACAGGGAAAGGTCAATCCCGGAGGCCACACCTGCGCTGGAATAAATATTTCCGTCTTTGACAAAGAGCCTATCGGCCAGCAAGCGGGTGTTGGGAAAGGTCTGCTGAAAGTGCTTGGGATATTTCCAGTGGGTCGCACAGTTTTTTCCCTCGAGTACGCCTGACTTCGCCAGAAGGTATGTTCCCGTGCAAACCGAGCACACCTTGGCTCCTCTTTCCGCCTGAACTTTTACCCAATCCAAAAAGGGTTGAATGGAATGGAAAAAATCCTCCTGAAAAATCAACTCCGATTCCAGTCCAGGGATGATTAGCCAATCCGCCGGACCGAGTTCAAAGTCTTGAAAATCCCGCAACTGATTTAAACCCAAACCCGCACTTGAATCGGCATCGGAATTTCCCTGTGGAGAAACAAAAAACACCTCAATGGATGGGTTTAGCACTTTAGCCTCGTAAAACACATGGGCTGGCCCGCATAAATCCAACAAATGGACTTTTGGTGGAACTGCGAAAAAGGCTCTATATTTTTGGTCTGAAGAATCGTGCATGCCGACGGAAATTTCTTAAAGGTTAAATGGAATTTGGGGAATGTCAAAATTTCCCAAAACATACAGATCAGGATGGCCGATTTTCAAATTTTGATAACCTTCCATTTCCGATGATCGATGTCCGATCTTCGGAATTCGATATTCAGCAATCGATGTTCACCATTTAAATATTATTGGTTATTGATTTATTGAACCTCTTTTATGTTCCAGCATCAATTAACTCTTCGATACTCCATTAGTGGTTCTGTTCTTAAACAAAGGATAAAACTTTGTTTTCCCTCGTAATTCGTAAATCGCACTTTGTAAATCCCATGAATCGTAAATGAAAATCCGCCTTACTCTCCTAGCTTTAGCTCTACCCGTACTTTCCTTTTCTCAATCCAAAAACCTCAGCTTCGAAAAACAGATGATCGCTTATGAAAGCTATGAGTCTGTTGGAATAATCGATGTAGACAAAGACGGGTTTCCGGATCTGGTATCCGGCAGCTACTGGTACAAAGGTCCGAAATTTTTGGAGCGACAACTGATCGGTCAGGTCAAACGGTTTGGAGAGTATTACGAGGACTTTTCGACCATTCCCATGGATGTAAACGGGGATGGAAAGATGGATTTCATCACCGGGGGCTGGTTTGAAGGGAAACTGATCTGGAAAGAAAATCCGGGAAACACCAGTGAATGGAAAGAACATCTGATTGCCGAAACCGGAAATATCGAGACGACCCGAGGTTGGGATATTGATGGAGACGGCACTTTGGAAATTGTACCCAATACTCCACGCAAACCCTTGGCTTTCTACAAATGGGTAGCGCCTAATCAGTTTGAAAAATACGAGGTCTTCGAGACCCAAGGCCACGGACTGGGCTTTGGCGATATCAACGGTGACGGTTGGGGAGATTTTGTAAGCAGTTTTGGCTGGTATGAGGCACCGGCTGACTTACGCCTCGGGGATTGGACTTTTCACCCGACTTTCAATTTGGGCGATACCAGCGTGCCGATCATCGTCACCGATCTCAATGGGGATGAATTGAACGATTTGATCGTGGGGATGGGGCATAATTACGGGCTGTATTGGATGGAGCAAAAACGGGATACTGATGGCACTATCTCTTTTGTGAAGCACGACATCGATCCCTATCATGCCCAATACCATGTCCTGGAATGGATCGACTTAGATGGAGACGGTAAAAATGAACTGATCACCGGCAAGCGCTACCGGGCACACAACGGCAAAGATCCCGGGGAATTAGACGAAATCGGTTTGTATTATTTCGAATGGGACGGTAAGACTTTTGTGAAAAATGTGAAGATCGGAAGAGCACACGTCTGAACTC